>CAIPBW010000457.1 GCA_903863395.1 uncultured beta proteobacterium | reverse complement strand
TCGGGCGGCACATTGCCCGCATAGACCTCGGTCACGGCCAGGATGCCATCGCGGTGCAGGTTGCGCTGCAGCGGCAGATTCACACAGGTGCCATCGGCCGCGCGCGCCACAATCACCGAGCACTCCAGTTGCACCGGCAGCATTTGCTCGAGCACGCACGGCACGCGCTTGAGTGCGTCCCACGCCTGCTCCAGCTCGGCGCGGTTGCGCACCCGGACCTGGCCCTTGCCGTCGTAGCCCATGCGGGCGGTCTTGAGGATGCCGGGCAGCAAATTCGCACTCACCTGGGCGAGTTGCTGCGGCGTCTGCAACAGCGCGTGCGGTGCGCAGGGCACGCTGCAGCTTGCAAAATGGGCTTTCTCCAGCGCGCGGTCCTGGGCAATGGCCACAGACTCAGCAGCGGGCGACACCGGCCGCGTGCGCGCCAGTTGCGCCAGCGCCTGTGCCGGAACGTTCTCAAACTCGGTGGTTATCGCGCGGCAGCAGTGGGTGAGTTGCTCCAGCCCGGCGGCGTCGGTATAGGCGGTTTGGATGTGGTGGTGGCTGACGCGCCCAGCCGGACTCAGGGGGTCGGGGTCGAGCACCGCCGTGAAGTACCCCATGCTCTGCGCGGCGTGGACAAACATGCGCCCCAACTGGCCGCCGCCCATTACGCCCAGGGTCAGCTCAAGCGGCGTCTCGCTCATAGCGCGGGCGGCACGTGCATGGCGCGCGCCGCTGCGGTCTGCTCGGCGCGGTAGCGGTCAAGCTGGCTGCGCAGGTCGGGTTGGTCAGCCGCCAACAGGGCCACCGCAAACAGCGCAGCGTTGGCGGCACCGGCAGCGCCTATGGCAAACGTGGCCACCGGAATGCCCTTGGGCATTTGCACAATGCTGTGCAGCGAATCCACCCCCGAGAGGTGCTTGCTGGGCACCGGCACGCCCAGCACCGGCACCGTGGTCTTGGCTGCCAGCATGCCCGGCAGATGCGCCGCCCCACCCGCGCCGGCGATGATGGCGCGCAGCCCGCGCCCCACGGCACCCTCGGCGTAGGCAAACATGTCGTCGGGCATGCGGTGCGCCGAAACCACGCGTGCTTCGTGCCTGATGCCAAAGTGTTGGAGAATCTGCACTGCGTGCTGCATGGTGTCCCAGTCGGAACTGGACCCCATGACGACCCCGATTTGAATGTTCATTTCGTGTTCGGACCCGAGCGCAAGTTTCGGTCCCGCCTATTGTCAAAGTTGAATTTTACGTTTACACCCCAAGCTATCCCGCCATGATCAATGTCACCATCCAAAACTTCGACGCCGAAGTCATCGCCGCCTCGGCCAGCACGCCCATCCTGATTGACTTCTGGGCACCCTGGTGTGGCCCGTGCAAAGTGATCGGCCCCCTGCTGGAGAAACTCGAAGTCGCGTATGGCGGGCGCTTCAAGCTGGTCAAGATCGACTCCGACCAGGAGCAGCAACTGGCCCAGGCGTTTGGCATCCGCTCGATCCCGACCTGCATTCTGATGTCGGGCGGCAAACCGGTGGACGGTTTCATGGGTGCGCTGCCCGAAAGCCAGATTAAGGAGTTTCTGGACAAGCACCTGCCCTCGCAGGACGAACTCGCTGCCGAGGAAGACGCCCAGGACGCGCAAGCCCTGCTGGCCGCAGGCGACCCGCAAGCGGCGCTAAACAAGCTGCACGAGGCCCTGAGCATCAACCCCGGCAACGACGACGCGCGCTACGACTACGTCAAGCTGCTGATCGAAAACAATATGCTGGAAGACGCCCAGGCGGCCCTGGCACCGGCAATGGCCGCCATCCCGCGCCAAATCCGCTTCGAGGCCCTGCAGCAGTTTCTGGACGCAATCACGTTTGTCACGTCCGACCCGCGCGGCACCTGGGAACCAGAGCAGTTTGACGCCCTGATTGCCAACAACAAGCGCGACTTTGACGCCCGACTTGCCAAGGCGCGCGTGCTGATGGTGGCGGGCCAGTGGACCCTGGCCATGGACGAGCTGCTGGAAATCATCCTGCGCGACAAAGCCTGGAGCGACGGCGTGGCGCGCAAGACCTTTGTCGCCATCCTGGAGCTCCTCACCCCACCCAAGCCGCGCACCGACCCCCAGGCCGGCCAAAAGACCGCCGGCGGCATAGAAATCGCCGGCAAAACCACCGCCACCCTGGACCCCCAAACCCAACTCATCGCCACCTACCGCCGCAAACTCAGCATGGCGTTAAATTAACAACCTTGCGGGACAGACCGGAGCGAAGCGGAGCTCTGTCCCCAACCGATTAGAGTGACCTTGCGGGACAGACCGCAGCGTAGCGGAGTTCTGTCCCCAACTAATCAGCCAGATTGACCTTGCGCAAAAACGCCAGGGCCACGCGCGGGGGGGCGTTGAGGAGTTGGGCGATGTCGTTTACATCGTCGGGCAGGGCTGGGTTTTCCCAGCCTTCGGTGGTGTGGCGGGCCAGGCGCACGGCAAGCACGACGTTGCGCACGCTCGGGTGCGCCATGTGCTTGCCGTCGCAGATGCGCACCAGTAGCGCGGGCAGGTGCCACACCTTCATGAGCGCCTGGCGCAAATCGTCGAGTTCGATGGTGTAGACAAACTGCTGCAAGGCGACGCTGCGCAGGGTCGGGTTGGCGCGCTGCATGGCGCGGATTTCTAGCTGCATGGTGGGCGCGTGGCACCACATCAGCACTTCGGCAAAGTCGTAGAGCATGGCCGCTTGGTGGATGACGCTGGCGTCGGTGTCGCCCCGGTGCACGGCAAAGGCCATCGCAAAATGGGCACCGCGGCGCCCCCGCAGCAGCAGATCCTGCAAGCCCAGCAGCGCCTTGGGGTGGTCGCGCAGGCGGTCCTCCACCGTAGGCTGCGTGCCAAAGCGGCGGAAAAACGGCGCAATGCCAGTCATCACCAGCGAACTGGTCACCGATTCGGGTTCGGTGGCATCACCGGGCTTGCGCAGCGACGCCGCGTGCGCCATGGCTTTGATGGTCATCAGCGGGTCGGCCTGGATGACGGCGGCGAGCATGCCCGCATCCACTTCGTCTTCCATCGCGCGCAATTCCTCCAGTGCAGCCGCCGTCTGGGCCAACACCGGAATCTCGACGCGGGAGAAATAGCGCACCCAGGAGGCAAGGTCGTTGAAGGGTTCGCTCAGATGCACCACGGGCGGTGGTTCGGGCGCAGGCTCAGGGCCAGGCGCGCTCGCATCGTCGGGAGCGGTGTCGTCTGTCATGGGGTGCCATTCGGAGACATGGCTGGCAGTATCTGCCTACCTGCACAGCAGGTCAAGGCAGAATTTGTATCAAGCGGCTTCAGCCCAGCAGCCGGGTGAGCGCCTCGCGGTACTTGGCAGCGGTCTTGGCAATCACTTCGTCGGGCACGCGTGGTGCCGGTGGTGTCTTGCTCCAGGGCTTGCCGTCCACCTGGGCCTGCTCCAGCCAGTCGCGCACAAACTGCTTGTCGTAGCTCGGCGGGTTGATGCCCTCCTGGTAACTCTCCACCGGCCAAAAGCGCGACGAGTCGGGCGTGAGCACCTCGTCCATCAGCGTCAGCGTGCCATCCTGGTCCAAGCCAAATTCGAACTTGGTGTCGGCAATGATGATGCCCTTGGTGAGAGCCAGTGCGCTGGCAAACTTGTAGATGGCGATGCTGATGTCGCGCATACGCGTGGCCAGGTCCAGCCCCACCATTTCGACCGTGCGCTCGAAGGTGATGTTCTCGTCGTGGTCGCCCACGGCGGCCTTGGCAGCCGGGGTGTAAATCGGCTCGGGCAGCCGGGAAGCGTTTTTCAGGCCCGGCCCCAATTTGACGCCGCAGACTGCGCCATTGGCCTGGTATTCCTTCCAACCGCTTCCCGCCAGATAGCCGCGCACCACCGCCTCTACCGGCAAGGGCTTGAGGCGCTTGACCAGCATCGCGCGGCCTTGAACCTGCGGAACTTCAGCGGCAGTAACCACGCTCTCGGGCGCGTCGCCGGTGAGGTGGTTGGGGCAGACATTGGCACCCTGGGGGCCGAGCTTGTCAAACCAGAACAGCGCCATTTGCGTGAGCAACTGGCCCTTGCCCGGAATGGGCTCGCCCATGATCACGTCAAAGGCGCTGAGCCGGTCGCTGGCCACCATCAGGATGCGGTCGTCACCCACGGCGTAGTTGTCGCGCACCTTGCCGCGCGCCAGCAGCGTGAGCGAAGTCAGTGAGGAGGTATGCAGTGCAGTGGGCATGGCGGCCTTACTGCACAACCTGCGCCAATTCACCCGCCGCGTACTTGCCCGCCATCACGCTCAAGGACTGGCCCTTGATCTTGGGGCCTTGGCCTTCGCAGCCGAATTCCAGGTAACGCTGTTTGCACAGGGCCTGGGCGGCAGCACGGGCGGGCTTGAGCCATTCGCGGGCGTCAAACTTGTCAGGGTTCTCGGCCAGGAACTTGCGCACCGCGCCGGTCATGGACAGACGGATGTCGGTATCAATGTTGATCTTGCGCACGCCGAATTTGATGGCTTCCTGGATTTCCTCGACTGGCACGCCGTAGGTTTCTTTCATCTTGCCGCCAAACTGGTTAATGATCGCCAGCAAGTCTTGCGGCACGCTGCTTGATCCGTGCATCACCAGATGGGTGTTGGGAATGCGGGCGTTGATTTCTTTCACGCGGCTGATGGCCAGAATGTCGCCGGTGGGCTTGCGGCTGAACTTGTAGGCGCCGTGGCTGGTGCCAATCGCAATCGCCAGCGCATCGAGTTGGGTTGCCTTGACGAAGGTGGCGGCTTCTTCCGGGTCGGTCAGCATCTGGCTGTGGTCGAGTTTGCCGACCGCGCCAATGCCGTCTTCCTCACCGGCGTCGCCGGTTTCCAGGTTGCCCAGGCAACCGAGTTCGCCTTCAACCGTGGCACCGATCTTGTGGGCCATCTCGACCACGGTCTTGGTCACGTTGACGTTGTAGTCAAAGCTCGACGGAGTCTTGCCGTCTTCCATCAGCGAGCCGTCCATCATCACCGAGCCAAAGCCCAGATTCAGCGCACCCTGGCAGATCTTGGCGCTGGTGCCGTGGTCCTGGTGCATCACCAGCGGGATGTGCGGCCACTGCTCGGCAGCAGCCAGGATCAGGTGCTTGATAAAGCTCTCGCCCGCGTACTTGCGCGCCCCCGCGCTGGCTTGCAGGATGACCGGCGCCCCGACCTCATCGGCCGCCGTCATCACGGCTTGCACCTGCTCCAGATTGTTGACGTTGAACGCCGGAATGCCGTAGCCGTTGGCTGCCGCGTGGTCGAGCAGTTCGCGCATGGAAACGAGTG
>CAIPBW010000456.1 GCA_903863395.1 uncultured beta proteobacterium | reverse complement strand
AGCTCTGACCGCCACAACCCTGCTGCTGCGTCTACCGCACCAGCAGCGAGGTGGCTTCCTGTTCCACCGTCACCCCCGCCGCATCGGTCTGGCGCATGCGGATGGGCAGGTAGCGGAAGGTGGGGGACAGCCACAGGTCGGTGCTGCCTTTGGAGCCGTTGGGTGTGAGGCGGATGTGGAGGACGGGCTGCGTGCCCAGGTTGGCGGTGGTCAGCAGCTCTTGGCCCACCACCTCGTAGGTATGTGCCTGCGTGCGCCCGCCTTCAAGCAGCAGCACCTGCCTGGGCGCATCGCCCAGGCGCGGGGGCGCAAACATGAACTGGTAGTACAGGCTGATGCGGTCGATGGCGGTGCCTTCGGTCAGCGTTACGTGGCGCTCCTGCGCGTCGCTGCTGCCCGCGCCCTGCGCGCCTTGCTCGTACAGTTCTTCGGGCACCAGGCCGCTGGCGGTGAGCTTGCCAGTCACTTCAACGTAGCGCTGCGCACCCAGCAGCAGCTTGGCGGGTGACGACTCCGATAGCCCATCGCTCAAGCGGTAGTGGCCGGGGTTGTCCGACTCAAAATGCATGCGCCGCACCTCAAGCTGGTTGCGCTGGTCGCTGCGCGTCACGGCGTATTCGATATTGGCCAGACTCGCGGGCGTGACCGCGCTCAAGAACGCCGGGTCTGCGCTGGCGGCCGCAGCGGCGCTGCGTACCGCAACCTGGGGCGTAGCAGGCGGTGCGCTGCGTTCTTGCGGCCCGGGCGGCTCGTCGGCGGGGATGGTGCGCACCGTCAAGGGTGTATCTGTCCCTTGGGTGGTGCGCCGCGCCGGGGCAGAGGGGCGCTCCTTGAACACCAACAGCGCATGCAGCGCCAGCGAACACGCCACCGCCACCAGCAAGCGTCGCTCAGGTAGCCGCTGCCAAAGCCCGCGAGGAGCGGGCGCGTTGGGCAAGGCGGGCTTGTTCAGGGCGTGTTCTCCAGGCGCTCAGGCGCGCTTCACGCCTGGCCTGCTGCTGGCGCGTGGCTTTCGGGCTTGAGCATGCCCTTGGTCTCGATAAACGCCACCACCTCTGCCAGGCCTTGCAGGGTTTTGAGGTTGGTCATCACGAACGGCTTGAGGCCCTTGGGCGTGGTGCGCATGCGGATGGTGTCGGCGCGCATCACGTCCAGGTTGGCACCCACGTGCGGGGCCAGGTCGGTCTTGTTGATCACAAACAGATCGCTCTTGGTGATGCCGGGGCCGCCCTTGCGCGGAATTTTTTCGCCGGCGGCCACGTCAATCACGTAGAGGGTGAGGTCGCTCAGCTCGGGGCTGAAGGTGGCGGCCAGATTGTCGCCACCGCTTTCGATAAACACGATGTCGGCGTTGGGGAAATCCACCAGCATGCGGTCGATGGCCTCCAGGTTGATGGACGCGTCTTCGCGGATGGCAGTGTGCGGGCAGCCACCGGTTTCCACACCCATGATGCGCTCCGGCGGTAGCGCGCCGCTGACAGTAAGTAGGCGATGGTCTTCCTTGGTGTAGATGTCGTT
>CAIPBW010000455.1 GCA_903863395.1 uncultured beta proteobacterium | reverse complement strand
TACAAGGATTCACCTGTTGCATTGCGATTTTCAATTCTGCCCAGGCTGCGCCGAAACTGGGCTAACAGGAACGCGGCACGCGTTCATCGCACTGGGCGTCACGCACTTGCGGCACCGTGGCGGGTGGCGAAGTTTTCAATCTGCTAAAGATTTTGTGCTCTGTGACGATTCTCAAGATCCCACCGCTCGAAACTTGCCCATGTACACGATTGACAAGAACACCGCTGAGGCGCTGCTGCTGGAGCGTCCGCGCTATCCGTTCAAGCAAATGGATATTGGCGACTCGTTCTTTCTGGACGACTTTCGCCTGGCCGAGAGCGCCCGGATTTCTGCCATCAATTACGTCAAGCGCCACGAGTTGCCCTGGCGCTTTAGTCTGCGCAAGATCGACAAGGGCTGGAGAATTTTCCGGGTTCATTGAACCGGTGCCCCATAGAAAAAGGCCGCTTGCGCGGCCTTTTCTTATTTGTGCTTGGCGTGGTGCGGGTGCTCGGGGTGGTGCACTGAGTGGTGTTTGGCGTGATGCTTGGCGGCGTGCTCGTGATGCTCAAGGGCATGGAGCTTGTGGCCGTGCGCGAGTTGCGCGTGGTGCGATGCGGCAGCGTCGTCTCCGTCGTGGTGGTGCTTGTGCGCTTCACGGTGGTGATGCGCCGCGGCTTCCAAGTGCTTGGCTGCTTCTTCGTGGTGGTTGTGCTTGCTCATTGTCGTCCTCTAGGTTAGGGCTGATAAATCGGCAAAACCCCCGGGCACGAATACTTAGCACAAACTCGCCCAAGGTGGCCGGAGCCCATGCTAGGCACACTTGCTGCCAGTGGGAAGCCCTGGCAGCAGTAACTTCGGTAACTGCCGTAACGCCCCAGATCGGTGCGCGTAGCGCTACGCGCCGCCGCCGAGCTTGAGGAAGTCGCCGTCCTTGCCCAGCGAGAGCATGCCGCTTTGGGCGTAGATGCCGAGCTTGGCGCGGGTGTCGGTGATGTCGAGGTTGCGCATGGTGAGTTGGCCGATGCGGTCCAGCGGCGAGAACGGCGCGTCTTCCACCTTTTCCATGCTCAGCCGCTCGGGTGCGTAGGTCAGGTTGGGCGACTCGGTGTTCAGGAGCGAGTAGTCGTTGCCACGGCGCAGTTCGAGCGTCACCGTGCCGGTGATGGCGCTGGCCACCCAACGCTGGGCGGTTTCGCGCAGCATGATCGCCTGCGAGTCAAACCAGCGCCCCTGGTAGAGCAGGCGGCCAAGCTTGCGCCCGTTGTCGCGGTACTGCTCAATCGTGTCTTCGTTGTGGATGCCGGTCACCAGCCGCTCGTAGGCAATGAACAGCAGCGCCAGGCCAGGCGCTTCGTAGATGCCGCGGCTCTTGGCCTCGATGATGCGGTTTTCGATCTGGTCGCTCATGCCCAGGCCGTGGCGACCGCCAATGCGGTTGGCTTCCAGAATCAGGCTCACCAGATCGGGGTATTCCACACCGTTCAAGGCCACCGGGCGGCCCTCTTCAAAGCGTACCGACACTTCTTCGGCTTGGACCACACAGTCATCGCGCCAGAACGGCACGCCCATGATCGGGTTGACGATGCGAATGCCGCTGCTCAAGTGCTCCAGGTCCTTGGCCTCGTGCGTGGCACCGAGCATGTTGGAATCGGTGGAGTAGGCTTTTTCGGCGCTCATCTTGTAGCCAAAGCCGTGTGCCGTCATGAACGCCGACATCTCGGCGCGGCCACCCAACTCGTCGATAAAGGCCTGGTCCAACCAGGGCTTGTAGATCTTGAGCGACGGGTTGGTCAACAGGCCGTAGCGGTAGAAGCGCTCGATGTCGTTGCCCTTGAAGGTCGAGCCGTCGCCCCAGATGTTGACGTTGTCTTCCTTCATGGCCGAGACCAGCATGGTGCCGGTGACAGCGCGCCCCAACGGCGTGGTGTTGAAATAGGTGACGCCGGCCGTGCTGATGTGGAACGCGCCGCTTTGCAGCGCGGCCAGACCTTCGTTGGCTAGTTGCGCGCGGCAGTCCACCAGGCGCGCTTTCTCGGCACCGTACTCCATCGCCTTGCGCGGAATCTCGTCGTAATCGCTCTCGTCGGGCTGGCCCAGGTTGGCGGTGTAGGCGTAGGGCAGGGCGCCCTTGAGCTTCATCCAGTGCAGCGCGGCGCTGGTGTCCAGGCCACCGGAGAAGGCAATGCCGACGCGCTCGCCGACGGGAATGTTTTGGAGAATGGTGTTGGACATGAAAAGCGCCTTGAACGCCTGCAACGCTTGCAGGAATAGCTAAAAAAATGGAGCAGGTAAAGGGCTGCTCAACCGAAATGGCAGATGTAGTGGTACGCGTCAAAACCGGCTGCAACGCGGATTTCAAACTTGGCGTTGCCCGGCACGCTGAACTTTTCGCCCGCGACGGACTTCACCCAGGTGACGCTGTCCGCGAGCCGGTATTCGCAGCCGCCGGATACGCATTCCATGATTTCAGGTGCGCCGGTGTTGAAGGTCAGCGTGGCGGGCAGGATTACCCCGACCGACTTTTTGGTGCCGTCGGGGAAGGTGATGCCGTGGCTGATGCATTTGCCGTCAAAGTAGACATTGGCGGTGGTGGTGACGGATACGCCGTCGATATGGGAAGTAGTCATGGGCGCAATTTTAGGGCACGCGGCTGGCAAACGCGGCGGGTGAAAAACCGACCGTGACCGCCCCATCATTCCACTGCACCACCGGGCGCTTGATGACGCTGGGGCACTGCAGCGCCAGCGCGCGGGCGCTGCCGGCATCCACCACCGCCTCACGGGTGGCGTCGTCGAGCTTGCGCCACATCGTGCCTTTGCGGTTGATCAGCGTTTCCCAGCCCACGCTGGCAAGCCACTGGTCAAGCGCATCCGGGGGGACGCCCTGTTTCTTGAAGTCGTGGAATGCGTAGTCAGAGCCGTGCTCGCTGAGCCAGGCGCGCGCCTTTTTGACCGTGTCGCAGTTGGGAATGCCGTAGAGCGTAATCATGAGTGCGATTGTAAGAACACGGGCCGGGCACAAAGTCCGCCCGGGTGCGCCACAATCAGCGCCTGTATGGAACATTTCAATCTGAACACCCTGACTGAGTGGCTGGACCACTGCGAGCGGCTGCACCCCAAGGCCATTGACATGGGCCTGGAGCGCGTGCGTATCGTGGCCGAGCGCATGCAAATCCGCTTTGACTGCCCGGTGATCACCGTGGCCGGCACCAATGGCAAGGGGTCGACCTGCGCCATGCTGGAGGCCATCCTGTCCCAAGCGGGTTACCGCACCGGCGTCTACAGCTCGCCCCATCTGGTGCACTTTGAGGAGCGCTTGCGCTTGGGTCAAGAGAGCGTGGCTGCCACCGAGCTGGTGGCTGCGTTTGCCCGTGTGGAGCGCGCCCGCTGCCCGGTCGACGCCCGGGCGCAGACCGTGTCGCTGACCTATTTCGAGTTTTCGACGCTGGCCATTCTGGACATCATGA
Source organism: uncultured beta proteobacterium (assembly GCA_903863395.1). Lineage (GTDB taxonomy): Bacteria > Pseudomonadota > Gammaproteobacteria > Burkholderiales > Burkholderiaceae_C > Allorhodoferax. The sequence goes on along the minus strand of CAIPBW010000455.1, from coordinate 574 downwards.
CCCGCTCCGGGCTGGACGTGGCCATTCTCGAAGTGGGGCTGGGTGGGCGGCTGGATGCCACCAACATCATCGACACCGACTGCGCCATCATCACCAGCATCGACCTGGACCACACCGAGCTGCTGGGCTCTGACCGCGAATCGATTGGCCGCGAGAAGGCTGGCATCATGCGCACCGACCGGCCCGTGGTGGTGAGCGACCCGGTGCCGCCGCAAAGCGTGATTGACCACGCGCTTGAAGTGGGTGCCGACCTGTGGCGCTTTGGGCACGATTTCAACGTCTCGGGCGACAAGCAGCAATGGGGCTGGGCCGGGCGCGGGCGGCGCTACAGCGGGTTGGCCTATCCGGCGTTGCGCGGGGCCAACCAGTTGGTCAACGCCGCGGGTGTGCTGGCGGCGCTCACGGCGCTGCGCGAGCGCCTGCCAGTGACGGCGCAGGCGCTGCGCAACGGGCTGGCCCTGGTGGCACTGCCCGGGCGCTTCCAGATCGTGGTGGGCCAGCCCACCCTGGTGCTGGATGTGGCGCACAACCCGCACTCGGTAGCGGCGCTGGCAGCCAATCTGGACGCCATGGG
>CAIPBW010000454.1 GCA_903863395.1 uncultured beta proteobacterium | reverse complement strand
TATGAAGACACCAGCCTGCCCATTGGGCTGGGCCAGACCATTTCCAAGCCCGGGGTGGTGGCGCGCATGCTGGAGTTGCTGCGCAATGGTGCCAGTGGCAAGCTCGGCCGTGTGCTGGAAATCGGCACCGGCTGCGGCTACCAGGCGGCGGTGCTGAGCCTGTTGGCCGACGAGGTGCACAGCATCGAGCGCCTGCGCGGCCTGCACGACAAGGCGCGCGAGAACGTGCGCCACCTGCGCCTGCGCAATCTGCATCTGCTGTTTGGCGACGGCATGCAGGGCTACGCCAAGGGTGCCCCCTATGCCGCCATCATCGCCGCAGCCGGGGGCGAAGCCATTCCCCAGGCCTGGATCGACCAGTTGGCGCAGGGTGGACGCCTGGTGGCACCGGTGGTCACCGCCAACCCTGCCGGGCGTGGTGCAAGCACCCAGGCCTTGATGGTGCTGGACAAAACGGCCCAGGGCGTGCGCCAGACGGTGTTGGAGGCAGTGCACTTTGTCCCCCTAAAATCGGGCCTTGCCTGAAGGAAGAGTTTATGTCTGGTGCTTTGCGTCCTTGTCTGTGGTGGATTGGTGTTCTGGTGGTCGGCCTGCTGGGCGGCTGCGGCTCCAAGTCCATCAACCACGCCCCGGTGGAAGACCGTGGACCTACGGCGGCCCGCCCGGTGGTGGCACAGGCACCCGAGGTAAAGCCGCTGCCCGGTGCCGAAAACGCTGGCAAGCCCGGCTACTACACGGTCAAGCAGGGCGATACGCTGATCCGCATCGGCCTGGACGCCGGGCAAAGCTACAAGGATATTTCGCGCTGGAACAGTCTGGAAAATCCCAACCGCATTGAGGTCGGCCAGGTGCTGCGGGTGCTGCCGCCGGGCGCAACTGAATCGGGCGTGGTGGCGCGCCCGGTGACCACGAGTTCGGTCAGTCCGACAGCGATTGCGGCGGGCGCTCCTGCCAAGGCGGCTTCGGCCAGTGCTGCTGCGGCTCCAGGCGCTGCGGCATCAACCCCGGTGGCGGGAGACGATCTGCCCTGGATCTGGCCCGGCAACGGCCAAATTCTCAATGGCTTTGACGAGGTCAAGAACAAGGGCGTCGATATTGGCGGTGCCGCTGGTGACGCGGTGCTGGCTGCGGCGGATGGCCGCGTGGTGTACGCCGGTGCCGGTTTGCGCGGCTACGGCAACCTGATCATCCTCAAACACAACACCAGCTATCTGTCGGCCTACGCCCACAACCAGGCGCTGCTGGTCAAGGAAGACCAGGTGGTCAAGCGCGGGCAAAAGATTGCCGAAATGGGCAACAGCGATGCCGACCGCGTCAAGCTGCACTTTGAGGTGCGCAAGCAGGGCAAGCCGGTCGATCCCGCCAAGTACCTGCCAGCGCGCTGACCGTGACCACTCTTACCGAACCCGGCGCACCGCAAGGTAGCGCCCCCAGCACCACGGGCGACACAGCGCTGCCCGAAGGCTGGCTGCGCGTGCAGTCGCTTGATCTGGAAGCCCAGGGCGTGGCGCACCGCCCCGACGGCAAGGTGGTGTTTATCGACGG
>CAIPBW010000453.1 GCA_903863395.1 uncultured beta proteobacterium | reverse complement strand
CGCCTGAAGGAGCGCGAACACACCGAAGCCGGCGTGCTCTCGGGCGGCGAACAGCAAATGCTGACCCTGTGCCGCACGCTCATGGGCGACCCCGACCTGGTCATCATCGACGAACCCACCGAAGGCCTGGCGCCCAAGATCGTGGAACTGGTGGCGCAGTACCTGCAGGCGCTGCGCCAGCGCGGCGTATCGGTGCTGCTGATCGAGCAAAAGCTCACCATCGCCATGCACATCTCCGACCGCTGCTTCGTCATGGGCCACGGCAGCATCGTCTTCGACGGCAGCCCCGACCAACTACGCAACAACGCCGCCATTCGCAAGGAATGGCTGGAGGTCTGACGGCGGATCGTGCCCGGTTGGTCATCGCGAGGAATATGGATCGTCATTGCGAGCGTAGCGCGGCAATCCATGCAGGCATGAAGCCATGGATCGCCACGGCCTGAAGGCCTCGCGATGACTAAGGTGGGAGTGCCTCGCGAGGACGAAGTGTGCGGCCTCGCGAGGAATAAGGTTCCAATGCGCTTCAATGGCAGTTCAATGGCGGCACCTTGTCGCAGGTGGGACAAGCGGCCTACCTTGCTGGCGAAATCGGCCTACAATTTTGAATAGAACGACCGTTCTATTCTGGTAGTCCTATTTTTCCCGAGGAATGCAAGCATGACCGCGCAATACCAAGCCCATGGCGACGTCGCCGTAATCACTTTGAACAACCCACCGGTCAACGGCTTGGGGCTGGCCACGCGCCAGGGCATTGCACAAGGCCTGGCCCAGGCCAATGCCGATGCGGCTGTCAAGGCCATTGTCATCACCGGTGCCGGTGCGGCGTTTTCGGGCGGCGCAGACATCAAGGAGTTTGGCACCGACCGCGCGATGCAGGAGCCCAATCTGCTCAGCGTCATTGGCGTGATCGAGAAGTCCAGTAAGCCGGTGGTGGCTGCGATCCATAGCGTGGTGATGGGCGGCGGGTTGGAGTTGGCGCTGGGCTGCCACTACCGCATTGCCGCGCCCGGCACCAGCGTGGCGCTGCCCGAGGTCAAGCTCGGTTTGCTGCCCGGCGCGGGCGGCACGCAGCGCCTGCCGCGCGCCCTGGGGGTGGAACCTGCGCTCAATATGATCGTCAGCGGCGAAGCCATCAAGAGCGAGATGCTGGCGATGCTGCCGGGCCAGAAGCTGTTTGACAGGATGGCGGCCTCGGCCGAGACGCTTGCGCAAGAGGCGCTGACGTTTGCACGCTCGGTGGCCGAGGCGCGTCCACTGCCGCTGGTGCGCAACCTGCCATGCAAGCACCCGCAGGGCGACGCCTACTTCCAGTTTGCGCGCAACATGGTCAAGGGCATGTCGAAAAACTACCCGGCACCGGGCAAGTGTCTCGATGCCGTGCAGGCCGCCACCAAGAACAGTTTTGACGCTGGTATGGCGCTGGAGCGCGAGATCTTCATCGGCCTGATGTTCACGCCCGAGAGCAAATCGCTGCGCCACCTGTTTTTGTCGGAGCGCGCCGCGTCCAAAATTCCCGATGTGCCATCCGATACGCCGCAACGCCCGATCAAGTTGGTGGCGATTATCGGCGCGGGCACCATGGGCGGCGGCATTGCCATGAACTTCCTCAACGCCGGTGTGCCGGTCAAGATGCTGGAAATGAAGCAGGAAGCACTCGACCGAGGTGTCGCCACCATCCGCAAGAACTACGAAGCGCAGGTCAAGAAGGGCAAGCTCAAACAGGACAAGTACGACCAACGCATGGCCTTGCTTTCCACCACCTTGGCCTACGACGATTTGGCCCAGGCCGACCTGGTGATTGAGGCAGTGTTTGAAGAAATTGGCGTCAAGGAAGCGGTGTTCAAGGAACTCGACCGGGTGATGAAGCCAGGTGCGATTCTGGCATCCAACACCTCGACGCTGGACCTCAACAAAATCGCGGCCTTTACCCAACGGCCGCAGGATGTGGTCGGTCTGCACTTCTTCAGCCCGGCCAATGTGATGAAGCTGCTCGAAGTGGTGCGCGGTGCCAACACCGCCAAAGACGTGATGGCCACCGTGATGGCGGTGTCCAAGAAGATCAAGAAGACGGCGGTGGTCTCGGGCGTGTGCGACGGCTTTATCGGCAACCGCATGATCGAGCAATACGGGCGCCAGGGCGGCTTCCTGCTCGACGAGGGCTGCACCCCCGCGCAGGTGGACAAGGCGATTGAAAAATTCGG
>CAIPBW010000452.1 GCA_903863395.1 uncultured beta proteobacterium | reverse complement strand
GCGCGCCAGCAAGCCCTGGCCCAGCAGCCCGGCCCACAGCCCCAGGCACGCGCCCACGGCCACGTCACCCGGCCAGTGCGCGCCCACGGCGATGCGCGACAGACCCACCGCCGCCGCCAGCACAAACAGCCACAGGTGACGCCTGCGCCCCGGCGTGGGCAGCGCAAGGTAGATCGACGTAGCCACGGCAAACGCGGTGAGCGTATGGCCCGAGGGCATGGAGACGACGTGCAGCGCCTCGCCCACAATGCGTATCTGCGTGTTGTCGAGCACCGCCGCCGGGCGCGGGCTCTCGATCAAGCCCTTGCCCAGGCGCGCAAAGGCCATGGCAAAGGGCGCGGCGCACAGCCAGGCCCACAGCAGGCGCGGGTTGAGCACCAACAGCGGCGCTGTGAGCCCCAGCACGCCCCAGGCATTACCGCCCAGCGACAAGCCCATCCACAAAAGCGCTGGCAGCGGCGCACACAGCGCATTGAGCGCCAAAAACAAACCCGGCTCTACCGTGTGCAGCCACAAGGGTGCAGACAGTGCCAGCAGAAGCAGCGGCAGCTGCCCCAGACGCGGGCGTGGACGCATGGCGCTCGGCAAGGGCGGCAAGGGCGGTGGGGTGGTGGACATCAGGAAGCTCCGCGCAAACGTGGCTGGGGGTCGCCCGCCCAACCGTGGCAGGCGTAAAACTGGAACTGCGCCACCGGCACGCCCAAGCGCTGCACCGGCGGCGACTCCAGCAGTTGGCAGTTGGCAAAGCCATGCGCGCCCAGCGGCACCTCGTAGGTCAGTTGCGACCAGTCCACCAGCAGCGTGTCAGCGCCCACCGGCAAGTCGCCCGCCCACAGGTCGAACTGGTCAAACCGGTCTTCGAGCACATGCACCGGCAGTGGCCGCGCGTACCAGCCAATGCGGCTGGCCAGGGTCCAGTTCTGCACCGCCACGCTGTGCAGGCCGTGCGCGCTGGCCAGACGCAGGGCGCGCGCGCCCGCTTCGTCCCAGCCATGCACATCGGCAAACGGGTTGGAGGGCTGTGCCGCATCGCCGTGGCCAGTGGTGCCGTGGGTAAACGGCACCCCGGCGCTGGCCATCAGGCCCAGCACGGCGATGCACGCCAACGCCTGCAGCCACGCCAGCGCGCGCACGCCCCATGCTTGGGTGCGCTGCGCCGTGCGCGCCAGACCCCAGCCAGCAAACGGTGCCAGCGCCACCCAGGCCGGTGCCGTCCAGTGCGGCAGGCTGGTGCCGCCACCGGAGAGCAGCGCCATCACGCCAAACGGCAGCACAAAGAACAGCCGCAAGAAACCCTGCACGCCGTGCGCGCCCCGGCGCAGGCCCAGGCCGGCCCAGAGCATCAGCGGGCCAAACACCAGCAGTTGCACCACGGCAAAGCGCAGCACCTCCAAAGCCTGCCACTGCCCGCCCGCGCCGTGCTTGGCCTGGTAGGTAAACGAAATCCAGTGGTTCTGGTAATTCCACACCGCCACCGGCGACACCAGCAGCAGCGCGATCGCAATCGCCAGCCACAGGCCTGCGCAGCGCAGCACGCGCAGCCCGTGCGCGGCCAGCAGGCACAGCCCCAGCGCCAGCGCAAAAAATATCGCCGTGTATTTGCTCAGGCCCGCCAACCCCAGCAGAAGGCCCAGCGCCACCCAGCGCCCGGTGTGCTCCAGGCCATCGTCGGCCATGAGCAACTGCGTCAGCCGCATCAGCGCCGCAGTAAAAAACATCAGCAAGGTATCGGGCAGCAAACCGATGCCCAGCACGTGCAACAGCGGCGCAAGCGCCAGCGCCAGCACCGCCCATAGCGCGGCGTTCTGGGCGGCGGGTGCCTGGGGATCGGCTGCGGGCAGGTGCTGGGCAATGCGTGCCACCAGCAGCGCGGTGCCCAGCCAAAGCAGTTCGGGCAGCAGGCGCAGCAAGGCCGTGGGCGCATCCAGCGCCACCAGCGGCCACTGAATCCAGCCCACCAGCGGCGGGTGGTCAAAGTAACTCAGCGCCAGGTGGCGCGCGTAGAGCGCGTAATGCGCTTCGTCCACCGACAGCCCAACGGCTGCGCCCATGGCAAAGTGCACGACGCAGGCCAGCACCAGCACCAGGCGGGTCTTTTCAACAACGGAATAGGTGGCAAAGGGCAGGCGCAAAACGGGGACCGGGGAGTGAAAGCAAGGCGCACAGTCTAAACTGCTGGCAACCCAGGCCCCACCATGACCCCCACTGCCACCATCGACCCCCGCCTATGCCCACTGTGTGGCCAGCCCAACCGCTGCGCCATGGAAGTCGAACGCGAATCCGGCATACCCCAAGGCCCGTGCTGGTGCACAACCGCCGTATTCGACCAAACCCTGCTCGCGCGCCTTGACCCCGCCGCCCAAGGCAAAGCCTGTATCTGCGAGCGCTGCAGCCAGGCAGCGCGTGACCCGCGCTAAAACGGATTCGCCGTGGGGCGGCACCTTGTCATTGATCATCATCCATTCATTGCGAGCAACTATTTCCGTCATTGCGAACGCAGTGAAGCAATCCATGGCTTTGTGCCTGCATGGACTGCCGCGTCGCTTCGCTCCTCGCAGTGACGAAGCCACGGTTCATGGTCCTTAGGCAGCTTCCCCCGCACGAAACAGGGGGGCCCGCAATGACGCGCTAAGTGGCACTGTGTTGTTTCAACAATATCTTGTTCAGCGCCAGATTGACGTAGTAATTCCCGCGCCCCATTTTTTGCTTCACCAGGAACCCTGTCTGCGTGAGCGCATCTGAATCATTGCCAT
>CAIPBW010000451.1 GCA_903863395.1 uncultured beta proteobacterium | reverse complement strand
GCTGCGCAACGCCGTTCAGTCCCGGTGGAACTACAGGCATTGCAGGACCTGCCCCTTTCACCGGAAATCCCCTACGCGCTGACACCCGATGGACAGGGATTCGCGCTCCTGTTTGCGCACGATGGTCAGGAGTTGGGGCGCGTGGTGGTCGATGGCTTGACGTTCGTGCAATACCGCGAGCGCTACCTGAACCTGGCGCTGACGATGTCGGGCGTATGTGCACTGGCACTGGAGAGCACCCGTATCCGCAAGCGTCTGGTGGAGGCCGAAAAAATGGCCTCACTGGGAGCCATGGTGGCCGGTGTAGCCCACGAAATCAATACCCCCGTGGGCGTGGGTGTACTGGCCGCCTCGACCCTGCAACGCGAGACGCACAACATTGCACACAGTTTTGCGCAGCGCAGCATGACGCAGTCTTCGCTACAGACCTATTTCAGTGCCACGCAGGAGCAGATCGGATTGGTCTTGTCCAACCTCGAGCGTATTGGCAAATTGGTGGATACGTTCCGCAAAGTGGCTGTCAATGGATTGCCGCAAACCAAGTCCAGCGTTGTTCTTGCGCGCTGTATACGCGATGTGATTGCCAGCCTGGGCGAACGCCTGGGCAGCGAGAACTTCACGGTGCATTTGGCGTGTGATGAGTTCGTGGAAATTGAAAGTTACACCGGCGACTGGATCAGCATCTTCACCAACCTGATCATCAACTCCTTGCAACACGGCTTCAAGAACAGGAGCCATGGCCGTATCGACATCACGGTCACAGAGAGTAACTCCAGGTTGCTCATCACCTACGCCGACGATGGAAGCGGAATTTCAATCGAGGCACGCGACCGCATCTTCGACCCGTTTTTCACCACCGACTTGCAAAATGGAATGGGCCTGGGCCTGCACCTGGTCTACAACCTTGTCACGCAACGCATGGGCGGCACCATATCCTGCGAATCGCCAGCGGACAAGGGAGCACTCTTTCACATACAGGTTCCGAACCTGAAGGAGATGAAACAACCATGACCGCATCGGACGACTTTGCCGACCTGTTTGCACCAGAACCGCAAGGACAAGCCGCGCATAGCATTGAGGAGGTCCAGCCCTGGAAGGTGCTTCTGGTGGACGACGAGGAGGATATCCATGTCGTGCTGCACATGGCATTGAAGGACATTCTGGTTGAAGGTCACCCATTACAACTCTTTGATGCCCGATCCACAGCCGAAGCCAAAGCGCAGTTGGCCCAGCATCCCGACATTTCGCTGATCTTGCTTGACGTCGTCATGGAAACCGAGCTTGCGGGGCTGAATCTGGTGCAGCACATTCGCCGCGATATATGCAACCGGCTCGTGCAGATTGTCCTGGTCACCGGACAGCCTGGCTATGCGCCCCAGCGCGAGGTCGTCATCGACTATGAAATTGATGGTTACCGCCTGAAGTCGGAACTCTCGGCTGACAAGATATTTGTATCGGTGTACGCCGCGTTGCGCACCTTTCGCGCACTGCGCGATCTGGAGCGGCAACGCCGGGAACTGGAGTCTCTGACGGTTGATTTGCGCGACCGGGAGGGGCGACTGCGCCTCGCTGCCAGTGTCTATGCCAACAGCTATGAAGGCATCATCATTGCCACCGCCGACAAGAAGATCATCGACGTCAATCCGGCATTCACCCGCATCACGGGTTACTCACGCGATGAAGCGTTGGGGCACACCCCCAAAATACTGGCGTCCGGTCGGCATGACGCTGCCTTTTACCGCACCATGTGGGACTCCATCGCCGCCCATGATTTCTGGCAAGGCGAGGTCTGCAACCGGCGCAAGAACGGAGAGTTGTACACCGAAATTCTCTCGGTGTCGGTGATCCGGGACGACGCCGCCGCTTTGCAACACTACATTGGGGTCTTCTCGGATATCAGCTTTCTCAAGGCACATCAAGAAGAGTTGTACCGCATTGCCCATTTCGATACGCTTACCGGTGTCCCCAATCGCCGCCAGTTGTTTGACCGTCTGGCCCAGGCGCTGGCGCGCACACGGCGTAGCCAGCGCTCAGTCGCCATCTGCTACCTCGACCTTGACGGTTTCAAGGGTATCAATGACCGGTTTGGTCATTCCGGTGGAGACCAGCTACTGGTTGCGATTACGCAGCGACTCAAGAACGTGATGCGCGCGGACGACACGCTGGCCCGATTGGGTGGAGACGAGTTTGTCCTGCTGCTAACCGACCTGATACAGGCACAGGAGTGTCGGCTGGCACTCGAACGGGTATTGTCCATCGTCAGGGAACCGGTGGAAATCGGCGGGCAAATGCTGGAGGTTTCGGCCAGCATTGGCGTCACCATTTACCCCGAAGACGAGGTTGATGCCGATACCCTCTTGCGCCATGCCGATCAGGCCATGTATCTTGCCAAAGAGAAAGGCAAGAACCGCTTTCACTTCTTTGACCAGGAACATGACCACCAGGTGCAGACCCAGCGCTTGAACCTGCAGCGGCTACGCGAGGCGCTGCAACGCCGCGAGTTCGTGTTGCACTACCAACCCAAGGCGGATTTGCAGTCTGGAGAAATCATCGGGGTAGAAGCACTGATACGCTGGCAACATCCCGACAAGGGGTTGCTGCTGCCGGGGGCTTTTTTGCACTACCTTGAAGGCAGTGATCTTGAGATTGACGTTGGTGAGTGGGTCATCGACACGGTGCTACAGCAGATCGGCGCCTGGAGCGCTCTGGGCTTGACTTTTACCGCCAGTGCAAATGTCAGTGCCGACCACTTGTTACGCAACAATTTTGCCGACAGGCTGCAGCAGCTACTGCAAGCCCATCCCGACGTGGCACCTTCATGTCTGGAGTTGGAAATTCTGGAGACTGCGGCGCTGACGAACATGAAAAAAGCCGTGCACACCATCACCGAATGCAGAAAGCTCGGGGTGCAATTTGCACTGGACGACTTCGGCACCGGCTACTCTTCGCTCACCTATTTTCTCAACCTGCCGGTGCAATTGCTCAAGATTGACCAGAGCTTTGTGCGCGTCATGCTGCAAGACCCTGGCGGCCTGGGAATTGTCGAAAGTGTGGTTCGCATGGCACAGGCATTCAACCGCCCCGTTATTGCGGAGGGTGTTGAAACACTCGAGCATGGCGCCATGCTGATGCACTTCGGGTGTCACCTGGTGCAAGGCTATGGCATCGCCAGACCGATGCCTGCAGAGCAGATGCCAGCGTGGATTCAAGACTGGAACACCAGAGCAATCTGGCGCACCGTGGCACTTCCATCGCCTGAGCAGGACGTGACCTTGCAGGTTGCCGCACAAAGCCATCGGGTGTGGGTTGAAAGTGTGCTCTGGCATGTGGGTCACCCAACCGAAGACAGTCTGTTTTCGGCCGAATGCAGCACCTGCAGCTTTGGGCGCTGGCTTGAAGGCAACGCGGTTGCACAGTACGGCAAGTCCGTCGACTACAAGGCCATCGGTGACTTGCATGAACGCTGCCACGAACTCGCCGCGCAAGCACTGGAGCTGGCACGGGAGGCGCAAGCCGACGCCGCACAGGAGTGTCTGCACCGTCTCTTGCGCACCAGTGACTGGTTGTTGCAATTGCTTGCCGGGTTGCCTCGGGGCGATGAAGCGCCCAGGGGCGTCCTTGTGGCAACGGTCGCTGCTGGCGCAAGTTCCTGAGCACCTGCAGACCAGACCCTGCATTTGTAGGAGTTTGCCTGCAAATCGCTTGCAGGCAAGCTCCACAAAAATACCCAAGCCCCCACACGGTGTCATTGCGAGCGAAGCGCGGCAATCCATGCAGGCTGAAGTCATGGATCGCCACGGCCTGACGGCCTCGCGATGACGGGGTTAGGGAGCGGCCTCGCGTTGACGGGGTTAGGGAACGGCCTGGTGATGGAATCTGAAGGGGGCAACAAGCGCAATGCTACGATTGCCCCAAACGGTACATTTTCAACGTGAAGGACTGAATATGGCAGGCGGAAAGATTCTGGTGGCGCAAGGGGGCGGGCCGACCGCGGTGATCAACCAGTCGCTGGTGGGTGTGGCGCTGGAGGCGCGGCGCTTTCGCGGCATCGAGCACGTCTATGGCGCGCGCCATGGCGTGCGCGGCATCATCAACGAAGACTTTGTGCACCTGACGCAGGAGACCAGCCACAACCTGGAGCTGGTGGCCAACACGCCTTCGAGCGCGCTGGGCTCCACGCGCGACAAGCCTGATGTGAAGTACTGCCAGGAAATCTTCAAGGTGCTGCAAGCGCACGAGATCGGGCACTTCTTCTACATCGGCGGCAACGATTCGTCTGACACCGTGGCCATCGTCAGCGAACAGGCGCGCAAGGCCCATTACGACCTGCGCTGCATCCACGTTCCCAAGACGATTGACAACGACCTGGTGGGCAACGACCACACGCCGGGCTTTCCGTCGGCGGCGCGCTTTGTGGCGCAGGCCTTTGCCGGCGCCAACCTGGACAACGCAGCCCTGCCCGGCGTTTACGTGGGCGTGGTGATGGGGCGCCACGCCGGGTTTCTGACGGCGGCCTCTGCCCTGGGCAAGAAGTTTCCCGACGACGGCCCGCATCTGATCTACATGCCCGAGCGCACCTTTGTGCTGGAGAAGTTTCTGGCCGACGTGAAGTCCACCTACGAGCGC
>CAIPBW010000450.1 GCA_903863395.1 uncultured beta proteobacterium | reverse complement strand
GCTGTCGCCCAAGGTCGCAGCGCTCTGGTATTGATAGCGGCCAGCGCTTTGTGGACGGTCGCTGGCGCGCAACTCCCGCTCACCACCCAGGCATCCACCAGCGGCAACTCCGCCGTGGTGCAAAACGAACAGGTGCGCGCCAAACTGGTGGCGCACGCGCCGCAGGGCGTGCAAAGCGGCCAGCCTCTGTGGCTGGGGCTGCAGATCAGCCACCAGCCGCAGTGGCACACCTACTGGAAAAACCCGGGCGACTCGGGCCTGCCCACCACGCTGCAGTGGACGCTGCCCACAGGCGTAACAGCGGGCGAGATTGACTGGCCCACACCGCAACTGGTCAAGGTCGGCTCTATGGGCAACTATGGCTACGGCGACACCGTGCTGCTGCCGGTGCCGGTCACGCTGGCCAAAAGCTATAACCCCGGCGCTGCGGGCGAGCTGGAAGTGCGCCTGAAGGCTGCGTGGCTGGTGTGCCGCCAGGAATGCATTCCGCAAGAAGGCAACTTTGTGTTGCACGTGCCCACGCGCGGCTCTACGGCTGCCCACGCCAGCGCCTTTGCCGCTGCGGCCCAAGCCGCGCCCAAGCCGCTTGCTGGCAAAGCCCAAGCGGCCCTTGCCGACAACGCCCTGAACCTGACCGTCTCGGGCCTGCCCACAGCGTGGCAGGGCAAGACGCTGCAAGCCTTTGCCGAAGCCCCCAACCTAGCCGACCCGTCCAGCGCCGCGCAAACCCAGAGCTGGGCCGCAGGCGTGTGGAGCGCGCGCCTGCCACTCTCGCCGCAACGTGAAGGCACGACAAAAGAACTGCCGGTGGTATTCGCGCTCGAAGGCAAGAGCCTGCGCACGGTTGCCAGCGTCAGTGGCACCTGGCCGGCCCTGCCCGACGCCAACGCCAGCCTTGCCAGCCCAGCGCCCGCACCAGCATCTGCAGCCGCACCCAGCGGCAGCAGCGCGCCGCTGCCCTCGGGCTGGAGCGGTTGGCTGGTCGCCATGGCCGCCGCGCTGCTCGGTGGCCTGATCCTTAACCTGATGCCGTGCGTGCTGCCGGTGCTGGCAATCAAGGTGCTGGGCTTTTCGCTGCACAACGGGCACAGCCGCGCAGCGCACCGCGCGCAAGGCTTGGCCTACACCGCCGGTGTGCTGCTCTCATTCATGGCGCTGGGTGCGCTGATGCTCGCCTTGCGCGCCACCGGCGAGCAGCTCGGCTGGGGCTTTCAGCTGCAGTCGCCCGCCGTGCTGGCTGCGCTGGCGGTGCTGTTTACGCTTTTGGGTCTCAATCTGGCAGGTGGTTTTGAAATCGGCAACCTGCTGCCGCAGGGCTTGGCCACGCTGCAGGCGCGCCACCCGACCGTGGACGCGCTGCTCTCGGGCGTGCTGGCCGTGGCCATTGCCTCGCCCTGCACGGCGCCCTTTATGGGCGCGTCGCTGGGCTACGCCATCGCCCTGCCTGCGGCGCAGGCCATGGGCATTTTTGCCGCGCTCGGACTGGGGCTGGCGCTGCCGTTTCTGCTGGCCAGTTGGGTGCCCGGCGTGGGGCGCTGGCTGCCCAAGCCGGGGGCCTGGATGGACACGCTGCGCCGCTTCATGGCGTTTCCGATGTTCGCCACCGTGGTCTGGCTAGTGTGGGTGCTGGGGCACTTGAGCGGCGTCGATGGCGCGGCCAGCCTGCTCGCGCTGCTGCTCAGTCTGGCGGTGGTGGTGTGGGCCGCTGCGCTGCGCGGTCGCAGCCGCGCGCTGGTGGCCGGCATCGCAGTGGCGGCCTGCGCCTGGCTGACATTTACACTCGGGCCCAACGTGCTGCGCCTGGAAGAACCGGTAAGCGCCTCGGCACAAACTGAGGGGGCAGCGGGCAGCATCCCATGGCAGCCCTGGTCACCCGCGCAAGTGGATGCGGCACTGGCCCAGGGCCATCCGGTGTTTGTCGATTTCACCGCGGCCTGGTGCATTACCTGCCAGTACAACAAGAAGACCACGCTCAGCCACGCCGACGTGGTGGGCGACTTCCGCACGCACCAGGTCACCCTGCTGCGCGCCGACTGGACACGGCGCGACCCGCTCATCACGCACGCGCTGGAGCAGCTTGGCCGCAGCGGCGTGCCGGTCTACGTGCTCTACCGCAAGGACCAAGAGCCCATCATCTTCTCGGAAGTGCTCAGCAAACAAGACTTGCGCGACGCGCTCTCACACCTGTAAACGCCCGCACCTTGGCGACACCAATGCTGCCGCCACCCCGGCCGATGCGGGCACCACCCCGACCTAAGCTGTTTCGGCCCCCCGAAAATGGATACCGTCCATGAACCTTCCCCCGTCATTGCGAACGAAGTGAAGCAATCCACGCAGGCATGAAGCCATGGATCGCCACGGCCTGACGGCCTCGCGATGACGAGGTGGCGCATGGTCTCGCGACGAGAGGCCGTCATCGCGAGCGAAGCGCGGCGATCCATGCCTTTCGGGCTGCATGGACTGCCGCGCTGCGCTCGCAGTGACGGGGCCACGGTTCATGGCCCCTATGCATGCTGCGTAAATACGGCGCGGAGAAAAATGCGTGCGTTAGCTGCGACAATGTCGCCATGAACAATTTGCACGCCCCCACCGGCAGCGCCGCTGCCACCGAAGCTACTTTTGCCAACCTGCACAACGACAGTTTCCTGCGCGCCTGCTTGCGCATGTCCACCGACCACACCCCGGTGTGGCTGATGCGCCAGGCCGGGCGCTACCTGCCCGAATACTGTGCCACCCGCGCCCGCGCTGGCAGCTTCATGGGGCTGGCTACCAACCGCGACTACGCCACCGAAGTCACACTCCAGCCGCTCGATCGCTACCCGCTGGACGCGGCCATTTTGTTCTCCGACATTCTGACCGTACCCGACGCCATGGGCCTGGGCCTGTCGTTTGCCCAGGGCGAAGGCCCGCGCTTTGCCACTGCCGTGCGCGACGAAGCCGCCGTGGCCAAGTTGGCCGTGCCCGACATGGAAAAGTTGCGCTATGTGTTTGACGCCGTGAGCAGCATCCGCAAGGCACTCACGCAAGATGGCAAGGGCCGCGTGCCCCTGATCGGCTTTTCCGGCAGCCCCTGGACGCTGGCGTGCTACATGGTCGAGGGTTCGGGCTCGGACGACTACCGGCTGGTCAAGACCATGATGTACAGCCGCCCGGATCTGATGCACCGCATCCTGGCGATCAACGCCGACGCGGTGGCCGCCTACCTGAACGCACAGATCGACGCGGGGGCGCAGGCGGTGATGGTGTTCGATAGCTGGGGCGGGGTGCTGGCGGACGGCGCGTTCCAGGAGTTTTCGCTGGCCTACAGCGCGCGCGTGCTGGCGCAACTCAAGCGCACCGGTCCGCTGGGCGAAACCATTCCACGCATCGTCTTCACCAAAGGCGGCGGCCAGTGGCTGCAGGACATGGGCGAGCTCGATTGCGACGTGCTGGGTCTGGACTGGACCGTCAACCTGGCACGCGCACGCGCCCTGGTGGGCGGCACCGAGCGCCGCCCGGGCAAGGCGCTACAGGGCAATATCGACCCCAACGTGCTGTTTGCGCAGCCCGCACAGATCGCAGCAGAAGTGGCCAAGGTGCTCGACAGCTTTGGCAAACCGCACCAGGGCAGTGGCACCGGGCCGACGCACATCTTCAACCTGGGCCACGGCATCAGCCAGTACACACCGCCAGATCATGTGAGCGCGCTGGTGCAGGCGGTGCACAGCCATTCGCGCGCAATGCGTGCCTGATTTCGCCTACCACTTTTTTGGCCCGAATATACGTCTTGATGTTGTACTTATGCACAAAATTGGGGTTGCAAGGGTTTGTACCAATCGCTTGGTAATGGCTTGCGCTACAAAACCCATAGCGAGCGTAAGTGCTTGATTTATAACGAATCCGAAACCTGCTTTTTTTCCGGGCAATCCGTTGAAAGCCTTGATTTTCAAGGCTTTGGCGGGGCCCACGACCAGATATCAACAAAGTTATCCACAGAAACCTTGGATTCTGTGTAAAGTTTTGTTAAATCAAGCACTTAGCAAGTATTTCGACAGTTCACATGAGCACCTCAGGCCAACTGAATTTTTGTGATGCGAAACGTGCGCCATGAGCCACTGGATCTGTGTTCTGGTCCAAACGCCGGCCCATGCGGCGCTGGGCTCGGTGCTGAGCTACCAAAGCCCCACACCGCTTCCGCCGGGCACCCTGGTGCGCGTGCCGCTGGGCACGCGCGAAACCCTGGGCGTGGTCTGGGACGCTGATGCCGCGCAGGCCAGTGGCGAAATCGATCCGGGCAAGGTGCGCGCGATTGCCGGTGTGCTCGAAGGCGTGGCACCCCTCAACGCCAGTTGGCAGCAACTGGTCACCTTCTCCGCCCAGTACTACCAACGCTCGCTCGGCGAAGTGGCGCTGGCAGCACTGCCGCCGCAACTGCGCGACCTGAGCGCCGCCCAGTTGCAGCGGCGCTTCAAGCGCAGCAAAAACCAGCCCGCCACCGCACCCGACTGCGCGCCCAGCCACGCACCCGAGTTGACGCCTGAGCAGGCCCAGGTGGTGGCGCAGATCGAGGCGCACAGCGGACCGTTTTTGCTGTTTGGCGCCACCGGCAGCGGCAAGACCGAGGTCTATCTGCACGCGGTAGCGGACCTGCTTGCGCGCGAGCCGCAGGCCCAGGCGCTGGTGATGGTGCCCGAGATCAACCTCACGCCGCAGTTGGAGGCGCGCTTTCAGGCGCGTTTTGCGCCGCTCTACGGGGCGGCGGCCGTGGTGTCGCTGCACAGCGGTATGACCAACCCGCAGCGCCTCTCCAGTTGGCTTGCCGCCCACAGCGGCGCGGCGCGCATTGTGCTGGGTACGCGCATGGCAGTGTTTGCGTCGCTGCCGCACCTGCGCCTGGTGGTGGTGGACGAAGAGCACGACCCCAGCTACAAGAGCGGCGAAGGCGCGCGCTACTCGGCGCGCGACCTGGCCGTGTACCGCGGCCACATCGACAACGCCAAGGTGCTGCTGGGCTCGGCTACGCCCTCGTTGGAGAGCTGGCACCAAAGCCGCGCGCCCGAGCAGGGCGGGCGCTACCTGCGCCTGCACATGCCCAGCCGCGTGGGCCAGGACGCGGCCCTGCCCAAGGTGCGACTGGTGGACATGACGCACCAACCGCGCAACGCGGTGTTCTCCACGCCGCTGCTTGCCGCCATCGAGCAGCGCATCGCACGCGGCGAGCAGTGCATGGTGTTTCTCAACCGCCGTGGCTACGCCCCGGTGCTGCACTGCCCCGACTGCGGCTGGAAAAGCGAATGCGCGCACTGCAGCGCCTACCGCGTGTTCCACAAGATCGACCGCACCCTGCGCTGCCACCACTGCGGCTTTACCGAGCGCGTGCCGCGCAGTTGCCCGACCTGCGGCAACCCCGACATCGCCGCCCTGGGGCGCGGCACCGAGCGGCTCGAAGAACACCTGGCCGAACTGCTGGCCAACGTGCGCCGCCCCCACTCGGCAAGCGCCGCGTTCCCGGACGGCGAGCCGGTGCGCGTGGCGCGCATCGACGCCGACAGCACCCGCCACAAAGGTGCCCTGCAAGCC
Source organism: uncultured beta proteobacterium (assembly GCA_903863395.1). Classification (GTDB taxonomy): domain Bacteria; phylum Pseudomonadota; class Gammaproteobacteria; order Burkholderiales; family Burkholderiaceae_C; genus Allorhodoferax. Next base: position 2,849 of record CAIPBW010000450.1, on the reverse strand, counting down.
CAGCTTGCGGCGGTGCACAGCGGCGAGGTGGACGTGCTGGTAGGCACGCAGATGATTGCCAAGGGACACGACTTTCGCCGCATTGGCCTGGTGGCGGCCGTCAACCCCGACGGCGCGCTGTTCTCCAGCGACTTTCGCGCGCCCGAGCGCCTGTTTGGCCTGCTGCTGCAAGCCAGTGGCCGCGCCGGACGCGACGCGGCGCTGGGAGTCGACGCCGAGATGTGGATTCAAACCTCCCAGGTCACGCACTCGCTCTACGCCGCACTCAAACGCCACGACTACCCCGCGTTTGCCCAGCAGCAACTCAAGGACCGCGCCCAGGCCGGCCTGCCCCCCTTTAGCGCCCAGGCGCTGGTGCGCGCCGAAGCGCGCACCCAGGAGGTGGCCCAAGGCTTTCTCAACGCCGCCAGCGCCGCCGCGCAGCACGCCGACGTAGCCACCCCCGGCTGGGCTGACGCGCTGGCCCAGGTCACGCTGTACCCGGCCGTGCCCATGAGCATCCAGCGCATCGCCAATGTCGAGCGCGCCCAGATGCTGGTGGAAAGCCCCTCGCGCGCCGCCCTGCAGCGCTTCATGAGCGGCTGGCAAGGCGTACTGCACAGATCCCGCCAAAGCCCCGAAGGCAAAGGCCTGATCCGCTGGGCCATCGACGTAGACCCGTTGGCGATCTGACAAGCCGAGTAGCCAACAATCAGTGCAGCTTGGGGTAGCCCGTGATGCGCTGGATGTCGCGGTAGAGCGGTTGCAGGCGCGCGTACATCTTCTGGTAGACGCGTTGGTAGAGCGCGTCGTAGATCGCGTGGTGGGCGGCAATCGGCGTGAAGGTCTGGCCGACGCGCGTCATCTTCTGGATGGCGCTGGCAAAGTCGGCGTGCCAGCCCAGGCCGACGGCGGCGTCGATGGCCGCGCCCAGGCCCGAGGTTTCGTACAGGTGCGGCCTGGAGGTGGGTAGGCCAAAAATATCGGCGGTGAGCTGCATTGCCGCGTCGCTTTGCGAGCCCCCGCCGGACACGCGCAATTCGGTAATCGGCACGCCGCTGCGCTTTTCAATGCGCTCCTTGCCCTCGCGCAGCGCGTAGGCCAAGCCTTCGAGCATGGCGCGGTAGACGTGGGCGCGGGTGTGCACGTCGCCAAAGCCCACAATCGCGCCCTTGGCCTCGGGGCCGGGCTGCTTGATGCCGGGTGACCAGTAGGGCTGCAGCATCAAGCCCATCGAGCCTGGCGGCACGGCGTTGACCAGGTCGTCAAACAACTGCTCGGGCGTCGTGCCCGACGCTGCCGCCTGGGCCCGCTCCTGGTGGCCAAACTGCTCCTTGAACCAGTTCACCATCCAGTAGCCACGAAAGATCTGCACCTCGGTGCTGTACGCACCCGGTATCGCCGCCGGATAGGGCGGAATGAAAGGCGTGACTTCCAGATACCGGGCGCTGGTGGTGTTGATGGTGGCGGTGGTACCGTAGCTCAGGCAGCCGATGTGCGGCTGCTGGCAGCCCGCGCCAATGACTTCGCAGGCCTTGTCGGCAGCGGCTGCCAGGAGCGGTGTGCCCGCCACAATGCCGGTATCGGCGGCGGCGCTTGCACTCACGCTGCCCAGGCGCGCGCCCGGTGGCAGCAACTGCGGCAGCCACTGCGGCTTGAACGCCAGCGCCTGCCATTTCCAGTCGCTCGGTTTGGCCCAGGCCAGGCGCTTGTAGTCAAACGGGATGTAGCCCACCTGTGAGCCGATGGAGTCGACAAACTCGCCGCACATGCGGTAGTTGAGGTAGCCCGAAAGCAGCAGCAGCTTGTGGGTGGCGTCCCAGATGTGGGGCTGCTCGGCCTTGATCCAGTTGACCTCGGCCTCGCCGCGAAAGTAGTTGATGGTGCCGCCCACACCGGCCAGGGCAAAGGCGGTGCGCCAGAGCGCGCTCAAAGGTGGCACCACGTCGGTACGGCGCTGGTCGAGCCAGGTGATGGCAGGCCGCAGCGGCAACCCATCGGCACCCAGGTTGACCACCGTGGCGCGCTGGGTGGTGATGGCCACGCCGGCCACACTCTCACGCGCGCCGGGGTGTTCCTGCCACAGGCGCTGGCAGGCGTCGCACACCGCTTTCCAGTAGCCCTGCGGGTCATGCTCGGCCCAGCCGGGCTGGTCGGAATAGTAGGCTTGCAAGTGCACTTGCGACTTGGCCAGCAGCTTGCCCGAGGCGTCAAACAGCAGGGCGCGCACGCTTTGCGTGCCGTTGTCAATTGCCAGAATCGTGGGTTCAGCCATTGCGTGTCTCCTGCGTAATCGCGCCCGCCGTGGGCAGGCTGTAATTGCGTTGCCACAGCGCCAGATAGTCTGCTGCCTGCGCCTCCCAGCGCGCATCGCTCCAGCCCAGCTCTGCCTGGCAGATGCTGCGTATGCGCGGCAGCAGCGCGGCGCCCCCCTGGCGCAGCAGCAGCCCCAGGCGCGTGCGCCGCAGCAGCAAATCCTCCAGATGCACCACCGCCTCGCAGCGCGCAGCCCAGCGCAGTTCCAGCCACAGGGTTTCGGTGCCGGTGATGGTCTGGCGCTCGCCCGGCTGCGCGCACTCCAGCACCGCACGGGCTTGTGCGCCATAGCGGCCCTGCAGGCGCTGGCGCTGGCTGTGGTTGAGGCCGCAGTGCAGCGGCAGCTCAGGCGCGGGCGCAAACAGCGCAGCGTCTGGCGAACCGCTGCGCGCCGCAGGCAGCAGCGCGCCCAGGTGCTTGAGCGCGTCCAGCGCAATCAGGCGAAAGGTGGTGAGCTTGCCGCCGGTCACGGTGAGCAGACCGTTTTCGAGCCACACGGCGTGGTCGCGCACCTCCTTGGACGGGTCGGCCTTGCCGCTATCGACCACCGAGCG
>CAIPBW010000449.1 GCA_903863395.1 uncultured beta proteobacterium | reverse complement strand
GTACCGCAGCACCGTTGTCGCGCGCCGCAAGCAACTGCTGCTGCACGTAGGAAACAGCGCCAATGTCCAGGCCCCAGGTGGGCTGGTGCGCCACGATCAGGCGCGGGCCGCTTTGGGCCGCTGCCTCGGGCGGCGCCAGCAAGGCGCGCCCCAGAATGAGCTTTTGCATATTGCCGCCCGAGAGCGCACGCGCCGCAGTGGCTGGGCCACCGCCGCGCACATCGAAGTGCTGCAGCACGCGGTCGGCGTGCTCGCGCGCCGCCTGCCTGCGCACCCACAGCCAGCGCGAAAACGCGCGCGTGCGCAACCGCTCGGACACGGCGTTCTCCCACACCTGCAAGTCCCCCACCACCCCGACGCCGTGGCGGTCTTCGGGGATGCGCGCCACGCCCTGGTCCACCAGCCACGTTGGCGACATACGCCAGGGCTGGCCCAGCAGCGTGACGCTGCCCGAAGCCGCCGCGCGCGTGCCGCACAGCAGTTCGGCCAGGGCCACCTGGCCGTTGCCCGAGACTCCCGCAATCGACACGATCTCGCCCGCGTGCAAGCGCAGCGATACCGCGCGCAGGCAGTCACGGCCACTGCGCTCGTGCGAGGGCGTGCTCACGCCTTCGAGCACGCACACGGGCGCACCCACGCTGCGCGCATCCTGGCGCTCAGGCGGGGCAATGGTGTGGCCCACCATCCATTGGGCGAGTTGGGTCTGGCTGGTGTCGGCAGTGCGCGCCTGGGCCACCAGCTTGCCGCCACGCAGGACGGCAACGCGCTGCGACACGCGCATGACTTCACCGAGCTTGTGGCTGATAAAAATGATCGACAAGCCCTGCTCGACCATCTGCTTGAGGGTGTCGAACAGGGCTTCACTTTCCTGTGGCGTGAGCACCGCCGTGGGCTCGTCCAGGATCAGGATGCGCGCGCCACGGTACAGCGCCTTGAGAATTTCCACGCGCTGGCGCTCGCCCACCGAGAGGCTGCCCACGCGTGCGTCGGGCTGCACCGCCAGGCCAAAGCGCTGCGCTACCGCCAGCAGTTTGGTGCGCGCCGCATCACGGCGCGAAAACAGTTGCCACGCAGGCTCGGTGCCGATGAGCACGTTGTCGAGCACGCTGAGGTTGTCGGCCAGGGCAAAGTGCTGGTGCACCATGCCAATGCCTGCCTCCAGCGCCGCCGCCGGTTCCCCCGGCGGCAGGGCCTGCCCATTGATAGTGATGTGCCCCTCGTCGGCCACGTAGTGGCCAAACAGGATCGACATCAGCGTTGACTTGCCCGCGCCGTTCTCTCCCAGCAGGGCCAGCACCTCGCCGCCCTCCAGGGTCAGACTGATGCTGTCGTTGGCCACCAGCGGCCCGAACCGCTTGGTGATGCCTTCAAGCCGCAGCGCGGTCGCGTTCACGCAACGAGCCGATTACTTGGCTGTCGATTTGGGCTGGTTGTCGTCCACCGCCACGGTGAACTTGCCGTCCAGGATTTCCTTTTCGCGCGCCTTGACCTTGGCCACGATTTCGGCAGGCACCTTCTTCTCGAACGTACCCAGCGGCGCCAGTTCGGAGCCCTTGTACTTCATGGTGGAGTAGATGCCGTAGTCTTCGGCGGCAAACTTGCCTTCCTTGACCAGCTTGATCGCGCGGTCCACCGAGGGCTCCATGTTCCACAGCGCCGAGGCCACCACGGTGTCAGGGTATTGCGCCTGGGTGTTGATCACGTTGCCAATGGCGAGCTTGCCCTTTTCCTTGGCCGCGTCGCTCACGCCAAAGCGCTCGGCGTAGAGCAGGTCCACGCCCTTGTCGATCATGGCAAAAGCGGCTTCCTTGGCTTTGGGTGGGTCAAACCAGCTGTTGATGAAGCTCACGCTGAACTCCACCTTGGGATTGGTTTCCTTCGCACCGGCCATGAAGGCGTTCATCAAGCGGTTGACTTCCGGAATGGGAAAGCCGCCGACCAGTCCGATCTTGTTGCTCTTGGTCATGCCACCAGCGACCAGGCCGCTCAGGTAGGCGGGTTCCTGGATGAAGTTGTCGAACACGCTGAAGTTGGGTGCCTGGGGCTTGTTGGACGAGCCCATCACGAACGCGGTCTTGGGAAAGTCCTTGGCGACCTTGCGGGCTGCTGCTTCCACACCAAACACTTCGCCCAGGATCAACTGATTGCCCGCCGTGGCGTACTCGCGCATCACGCGCTCGTAGTCGGCATTGGCGACGTTCTCGGTGGCCTTGTATTCGATCTCGCCGCGCGCTTCGGCCGCCTTGAGCGCCTTGTGGATGCGGCTCACCCATTGCTGCTCGAACGGCACGGTGTAGATGGCAGCAACCTTGAGCTTGGCCTGGGCCAGTGCAGCACCAGGACCGATCAGGGCCAGGGTCGCAGCAAGAGCGACCAACTGGCGGCGTTTCATTGGCACGAGGGACATAGTTTCTCCTTGATTCATCAATCGCTACGAAAAGGCGTAGCGGCCTGCAAACAACCCGGCACCCAGGCACTAGCCAGCAGTGCTGCCCAACTCCGAAATAAATTGACCATTCAGTCAACTTCCGGCGCAGATAATAGCAAGCGCTGTGCCACGCCGTATCTTAGGGTTTACGCCAATCGCTTGCAGGCAAGCTCCAACAAAGCTCCGGTATCTTTGTGGGAGCCGGCCTGCCGACGATGGATGAACGACCGTTCTTCGTATTGGTGCGGCCCTTGCCCCAACAAGGGACGCGGCGCACCATAACCACACTGCGACCTCCATTGCACTTGCCTATGCGGGAAACTCCGCTCAGGGTATTCACCGATGAAGCGCAGTTGGCTGGCATGAAACTCGCGTGCCGCCCCTACAATAACCTGACCAATTGGTTAACTTGATTTCATGAACTCTGTCTCTGCCAACGCCAACCCCGCCTTGGCCTCTCGCACCGATGCACGTCCCGCCGTTGAGGTACGCAATGCCAGCGTGGTCTACCAGACCGCCGACACTCCCGTAGCTGCACTCAGCGATATTGATCTGCGCATTGGCGAAGGCGAATTTGTCTCGCTGATCGGCCCCTCGGGCTGCGGCAAGACCACCTTGCTGCGCGTGATTGCCGACCTCGAACCCATCAGTGCGGGATCGGTCCTGGTCAACGGTGTCACGCCTCACGACGCGCGCCTGGCCCGCGCCTACGGCTACGTCTTTCAGTCGCCTGCCCTGTTTCCCTGGCGCAATGTGCTCGCCAACGTGATGCTGCCGCTGCAAATCCAGGGCAATAGCGCAAGCCAGAGCCGCGTCATTGCGCTCGAGCACCTGGAGCGCGTGGGCCTGAGCGGCTTTGAAAAGAAGTACCCCTGGCAATTGTCGGGCGGGATGCAGCAGCGCGTGTCGATTGCGCGCGCGCTGGCCTTTGAGCCCAAGATTCTGATGATGGATGAACCCTTCGGGGCGCTCGACGAAATCACGCGTGACCGCCTCAACGAGCAGTTGCAGCAGCTCTGGCAGCGCGAGCGCCGCACCGTGGTGTTTGTCACTCACTCGATTGCCGAGGCGGTGTACCTGTCCAGCCGCATCGTGGTGATGTCGCCGCGCCCGGGGCGCATCGTCAAGGTGATCGAGTCGCCGCTGCCGGACGAGCGTGTCCTGGCGCTGCGCGATACCCAGGCCTTCATGGACGTTGCGCACGCGGTGCGCGAGGCGCTTGCCGATGGCCACAACGATTAAGCCCGCGCCCTGGTGGGAGCAGTTGCTGCCAGTGGCGGTGATGCTGCTGGCGGTAATCATTCTGTGGTACGGCGCGGCGTGTGGCATGAATGCCAGCGGTGCCATCGAGCGCGTGCTCGACCCCACCGGCAACCCTTGGACGTGGCAGGACCTGGTGTCGGTCACGCTCAACATGGAACGCCCAATCCTGCCCGCGCCGCACCAGATCGCGCTGGACTTCTGGTCGAGCCTGGTCGATTGGCCGGTGGATTCGCCGCGCAACCTGCTCTACCACGTGGCCGTCACCGGGCAGACCACGCTGGTGGGCTTTGTCATGGGAACGCTCCTGGGGCTGGTGTTGTCGATTTTGATCGTGCACTCGCGCACGCTGGACCGCGCCTTGCTGCCTTGGATTGTTGCCTCGCAGACTGTGCCGGTGCTGGCGATTGCGCCAATCGTGCTGGTGATTCTGGGAAGTCTGGGCCTGGAGGGACTTTTGCCCAAGGCAGTGATCGCCATGTACCTGTGCTTTTTTCCGGTAACGGTGGCAATGGTGCAGGGCCTGCGCTCGCCCCAGGTGATTGAAACCGAAATGATGCACACCTACGCCGCAAACCGCTGGCAGACCCTGTGGCTGCTGCGCATGCCCGCGGCGCTGCCGTTCCTGTTTCCGGCGCTGCGCGTCGGCATTGCCGCAGGGCTGGTGGGTGCCATGGTGGCCGAGTTGCCCACCGGTGCCACTGCGGGTCTGGGCGCGCGCCTATTGACTGGCTCCTACTACGGCAACACCCTGGCGATCTGGTCGGCACTGGTGATGTCGGCGCTGCTGGGTCTGGTGCTGACCACCTTTGTCGCGGGCCTGGAACGTGTGAGCTTGCGCCACCGCAGATGAGTATGCAGCCCGCTCCACACCACTCCCACACCCTGACGCTGGCCGCAGTCGCAGCCACTGCGCTGGCGGCTGCGTTTTTGCTGCTGCACCCGGCGGCCCATGGCGACGCCGCACCCACACCGTTTTTCTGGCTGTGCACCGTTGCCTTGGGCGCTGGT
>CAIPBW010000448.1 GCA_903863395.1 uncultured beta proteobacterium | reverse complement strand
TGGTCAGAGCATCATCACTTCGACCAAGTCGCCCACGGCGACATTGCCTTGGGCGTGGGATAGCACCAGCAGGCCGTTGGCTTGGGCCATCGAGCGCAGCACGCCCGAGCCCTGGTTGCCGGTGGTGCGTACCTGCAAGCTGCCGTCAGGGGCGTTGGAAACCCAGACGCGCTGGTACTCGGTGCGCCCGGGTTTCTTGCGGATGGCCTCGGTGCTGCGCGCCTGCAGCAGCGGCGCAGCGGGCATATTGGCCCCCATCATCTGCCACAGCGCCGGACGCACAAAGGCCAAAAAGGTGACCATCACCGCCACCGGGTTGCCCGGCAGGCCAAACACCACGGCGTTGCCGATGCGCCCGGCTGCCATGGGTCGGCCCGGGCGCATGGCGATGCGCCAGAACGCCACGTCGCCGAGCTTGCGCATCATCGCCTTGGTGTAGTCGGCCTCGCCCACGCTCACGCCGCCGCTGGTAATCACCACGTCGGCTTGCTCTGCGGCGCGGGCAAAGGCCGCCTCCAGCAGCGCGGGGTCGTCGCCGACGACGCCCATGTCAATCACCTCGCAACCCATCTGGCGCAGCAGACCGTAGAGTGTGTAGCGGTTGCTGTCGTACACCGCGCCTTCGCGCGGTGCTTCGCCCAGCGACAAAATCTCGTCGCCGGTGGAAAAGTAGGCCACGCGCAGTGGCCGCCAGACGGTCAGTGTCTTCAGTCCCAACGAAGCTGCCAACCCCAGCCGGGCGGGCGTGAGCAACTCACCTTTTTGCAGCGCGGCGCGGCCAAGTTGCAGGTCTTCGCCGCACAGGCGTCGGTTGTCGCCTGCGCGCAGCACGCCCGCTGCAATGAGGATCGCGGTTGCGTTGCCGTCGCTGGCGTGTACGCGCACCAGTTCCTGCGGCACCACCGTGTCCAGACCGGCGGGCATGATGGCACCGGTCATGATCTTCACGCATTGGCCAGGTCGCACTTCGCCCTGCCAGGCCGCACCCGCCAGCGCGGTGCCAACCACGGCCAGCGTTAACTCCGAGTCGGGTTGGAGCTGGCTGCCGTCAAAGGCAAATCCGTCCATGGCCGAGTTGTCGTGCGGCGGCACGTTCAGGGGCGAGACCACGTCGCGCGCGAGTACGTGTCCCAGGGCCTGCAACAGCGGCAACTCCAGCGTTTGCTGCACTGGCACCACCAGTTGGGTCAGGAAAGCGGCCACGTCGGAGACCGACATGGCTTGGGGGTCGTAGGCTTGCAGTTCGGCGGCGATCTGTTCGAGGGTTTTCATGGGCGGGCGTGTTCAGGCGGGGTGCGGTGGGGCCATGGATTCGAGTGCGCGCAACTCGGCCAGGGTGTTGGCGTTGAAGAAGCAGTGAGGGTCGTCCCCGGGCAGGTCAAACGTCACCTGCACGCAGGCGTGCTGTGCGGTCCAGGCGTCGATCTTGCGCGCGCCGCTGGCGGTAAAGCGGCGCAGGCTCTCCAGCACGCGCGTGTGCATCAGGCAGAACACCGGCTGCAGGCGCAGTTGGCCGTCCTGGTCGGGCCCGCGCGCCATGGCCATGTCGGCGCCGTGCGCGCTGCAGGCATCGGCCAACCGCGCCACCAGGTCCAGTGGCAGCAGCGGCGTGTCGCACGGCACGGTCACCAGATAAGGCGTTTGGCAATGCTCCAGCGCCGTCAGAAAACCGGCCAGCGGGCCGGCGTAGTCTTCCAGCGCGGCACTGTCGGGCCACACCGGAGCGCCCAGCGCGGCGTAGGCGTCCAGGTGGCGGTTGGCGTTGACCAGGGTTGCGCCCACCTGGGGCGCGAGGCGGCGCAGGCTGTGCTGTGCCAGTGGCGCTCCGTTGAACAACTCCAGCCCCTTGTCCACGCCACCCATGCGCGCACCACGCCCGCCCGCGAGTACCACTCCGGTAATGGCGTGCTGGGGGATGGGTGTGCTCATGGGGGCTGGGTGCGCAGTGCTCTGTGCCAGAGTATTAGCCGCCGATGTAGCTCATCTCGACGCGCGGCGTGGGTGTGCCGCTGCTGGCCAGGGTGGCGCGCAGTTCCGAATAGCGGTCGCTGCGGCCACTCCAGATCGCGGCCAGTGCGTTGCCAATGTCGGCGTCGCTGGCGCTGCCGCGCAGCAGGGCTTTGAGGTCGTAGCCGCGTGCGGCAAACAGGCACAGGTAGAGCTGGCCTTCGGTGGACAGGCGGGCACGGTTGCAGTCGCCGCAAAAGGCTTGTGTGACGCTGCTGATGACGCCCACCTCTCCGGCTGCCGGGTCGTAGGCTCCGTTGGCGTCGGCATAGCCCCAGCGCTGGGCGGTTTCGCCGGGGGCGCTGGGTTCGAGCGGCACCAGCGGCATGTCGCGCTGGATCAGCGCAATCACGTCGCGTGAGGGCATCACATCGTCCAGCCGCCAGCCGTTGGAGGTGCCCACGTCCATGTATTCGATAAAGCGCAACACCATGCCGCTGCCGCGAAAGTGCCGCGCCATGGGCAAAATCTCGTGGTCGTTGGTGCCGCGCTTGACCACCATATTGACCTTGATCGGCCCCAGGCCAGCCGCGTGTGCGGCGTCCAGTCCGGCAAGCACGTCGGCCACCGGAAAGTCCACATCGTTCATGCGCCGGAACACCGCATCGCTCAGGCCGTCCAGGCTGACGGTGACGCGCCCCAGCCCGGCCGCCTTGAGCGCCTTGGCCTTGCGTGCCAGCAGCGAGCCGTTGGTGGTGAGCGTCAGGTCCAGCGGTTCGCCTTGAAGCGTGCGCATGGCGGCGAGTTGCGCAATCAGGGCTTCGAGGTTCTTGCGCAACAGCGGCTCGCCACCGGTGAGGCGAATCTTTTGCACCCCAAGCTGCACAAACTGCTGCGCCAGACGCGTGATTTCTTCAAAGCTCAGCAGCGCGGCGTGGGGTAGATACGGATAGTCCTGGTTGAACACTTCCTTGGGCATGCAATAGCTGCAGCGGAAGTTGCAGCGGTCGGTCACGCTGATGCGCAAATCGCGCAAGTTGCGCCCCCGCGTATCCACCAATTGCCCCCCAGGGGTCGGCGTGCCGACTGGCGTGGTGGAATGCGGCGGCAGTTCCAGCGCGCTGGTGCGTTGGTCGGCCAGGGCAAAGGTGCGGTAAATGGAGCGTTCAGCCATGGGCGCTATTGTCTATCGGTAGGTTGCAATTTTTGCGATATTTCGGTGCAAAATTGCATTTACGTTTGAAAAGTGTTCATAACTGCGGGGAAACATCAATGAACAAGCCCTTGATCGCGCTGGCGGTTGGCGTGGTGTGTGTTGCTGAACTGGCTCATGCTGCACCGGATAGCCCTGCATTGAGTGAAAGCGATTTTCTGGCCGATATGCCGGTGGTGCTGTCGGTGTCGCGCCTGGCGCAGCGCCTGGATGAGACGCCCGGCGCGATGACCTTGCTGGACCGCCAGTTCATCCGCATGTCAGGCGCGCGCGATGTGGCAGACTTGCTGCGGCTGGTGCCGGGCTTCCAAAGCACCAACAGCTTTGAAACCGACGCGCCCATGGCCACCTACCATGGCCGCACCAATGACTGGGCCAACCGCATTCAGGTGCTGGTCGATGGGCGCTCAGTCTATTCGAGTTATTTCCAGGGTTCTACCGGTCAAGGCTTGCAAACGCTGGCGATCGACGACATTGAGCGCATTGAAATACTGCGCGGCTCCAATTCTGCGGCCTATGGTGCCCGTGCCTTTCTGGGCGTGATCAACATTGTTTCGCGCGACCCGCTCGATACGGCGGGTGGTGCGGCCTCGGTAGCGGCGGGCGGCAACGGCATGGGCGATGCAGGTGGCCGAATCGGTTGGGGCGACCCCAGTGCCATGTACCGCATCAGTGCCGATACCCGTGGTGACGAGGGCTTGCGCGGCCAGTATGGCAACAACCGCATCAACCGGGTCAATTTTTCCAGCCACTTTGCGCTCGATGCGGGAGATGACCTCGACATCCGTGCGGGTGCCGTCAACGTGGAAGCCGGACGCGGGTCGATCGACTCCGACAGCATCGGCAACCCGGCACGCAAGGATTTCATGGGGTCGCGATTTCTGCAGGCCGATTGGCGCAGAAAAATCAGCGCTGACCACGACCTGGCGCTCACACTGTCACACACCCAGTCCACCTACCGCGACAACTTTCCCTACCTCAACCCCAATCCTTATCTCGCGCCCTACTACGGCATCACGATCTCGTACGACGGCCAAGCGCGCTACGATGTGCTCACGCTGCAGAGCACCACCCGGCACTCGAACGAGCTGCGCTCCGTCTGGGGGGTGGAGTTGCGCCAGGAGCAGATCGAGTCGCGGGCCTTGTTTGACGACCGGGGCCAGGTGACAACCAACTTTGAGCGCTTGTTTGGCAATGCGGAATGGCGCGTAACGCCGACCGTGCTGCTAAACGCCGGCGCGATGCTGGAGAACAATGATATCGACGGCAGTTCGGTGTCGCCGCGGCTGTACCTGAACTGGCAGCCGGTGGAGGGGCATACGTTGCGTGCAGGTGTGACGCAGGCGTTTAGGCCACCGGGTGCCACCGAGAAGTATGGGCTGGTTCGCTACTACGATCGCCAGGGTGCCAATCCGCTGACCTATGCCGCCATGAGCGGCAACGTGGGGTCGGAACATATCCAGTCCAGC
>CAIPBW010000447.1 GCA_903863395.1 uncultured beta proteobacterium | reverse complement strand
GTAGACCACGGTGGCACCGCGCGCCCGCAGCGCGGCCTGCTTGTCCGCGTCGGGCACTGCTGCGTAGATGATGGTGCGGCGCTCCAGGTCAAAAATCTGGGCGTTGGGCGGTGTTTGCAGGCGGCTGTCGACCACCACCAGGGCAGGCTGGCGCGGCGTGGCAATCGCACGCACGTCCAGGCGCGGGTTGTCGGCGGTGAGGGTGCCCACGCCGGTGAGCACGGCGCAGGCGCGCGCGCGCCAGGCGTGGCCGTCGGCACGCGCGGCCTCGGCGGTGATCCATTGGCTCTGCCCGTTGTCGAGCGCGGTTGTGCCGTCCAGCGAGGCGGCCACTTTCATGCGCACCCACGGCGTTTTGCGCAGCATGCGGCTGAAAAAGCCGAGGTTGAGTTCGCGCGACTCCTCTGCACCAGGGCCAACCACCACCTCAATACCCGCAACGCGCAGGCGCGCAAAACCTTGCCCGGCCACCAGCGGATTAGGGTCGGCCAGCGAAGCCACCACCTTGCCCACCCCGGCGGCAATCAGCGCGTCGCAGCATGGCCCGGTGCGGCCCTGGTGTGCGCAGGGCTCCAGCGTCACGTAGGCGGTGGCGCCGCGCACCGAGTGGCCATGGGCAGCAGCGTCGCGCAAGGCCATGATTTCGGCGTGCGCCTCGCCTGCTTTCTGGGTGTGGCCTTGACCCAGCACCTCGCCCTGCGCGCTGGCAATGACGCAGCCCACGCGCGGGTTGGGCGAGGTCAGCAGCAGGCTGTCGGTGGCCAGTGCCAGGGCTTGGTCAATGTAGGCTTGCACGGTGTGAGCTTTCTGCGGCGCGGGAACGTCAGGCAACCAGTGTGGGGCGCGGTCCAGTCCCGCGCTGTGGGTCTGGATGGCTGCAGTTTACTTCCAGCACTCGTCGCGCGACTTGGTGGCGCTGGCTACGCCACGCAGGCCGGTGGAGCTCAGGGTGAACAGGCCGCAGGCATCGCTGGCGGCGGGGCCGCCAGCCACCGGTGCCATGGTGAGCGTGTAGTCGCTGGTGCTGACGGTGATGGCGTAATTGCCAGCGGCGGCAATTGCGGTGTTGAGCTGGTAGATGGCGCTGCCGTCGGCGGGCGACTTTTTCAAACTCTCGGGCATGGCGCTTAGCACGCCGCCGTTGGAGCGGTCAACGCTGTAGCTGTCATTGGCGGCGTAGAAGCGCTGCATGAACTGCGCCGCTTGCACGAGCTGCGTGCGGGCCTCGGCACGCCGCGCGCGTGCCACGTAGCTGCTGTACGACGGCAGCGCAATGGCGGCAAGCAGGCCGATGATCGCGACCGTGATCATCAGTTCGATCAGGGTAAAGCCGTGGGCCCTGATTCTGGGGGCGTGTGCAATGGCAGGCATGGTTGGTGCTCCGGGAAAAAATTGCTAGCGCATGAACAATTGCCGCCAGGTGCGCTTGACCGTGGTGGCGCAGGGGATGCCGGTCTGGGCACCACAGAACTTCTTGATCTCTGGCGGCGAGTTGCAGGTGGTGTCACCGGCGCGGCAGTCGGTGGGTGGAAGCGCGTAGCAGCTTGCGGTGCTGCCGTCCTGGCAGATCACCACCGGTGGGCCAATCGGGCCCTTGGGCAGTTCGAGCTTGCTGCAGTCCGCGCAGCCCGGGTAAACCGAGTTGTCGGGCCGGGCCCCGCTGAGCAAATCAAAGATATAGCTCCAGGCCTTGCCGCTTTGGGTTTGCGTGCAGGGGTCGGTACTGCTTGAGGGAGAAATCGAGTAGGCCAGAACCAGGCGACCGAACAGCGACGCCATCGGGTACACCATGCGCTCGCCCGAGGCAGGCATGTCCAGGTACCAGCCGCGCTTGGTGGTCCAGTCAATCGTGTTTTTTGTCTGGCTATAGCCGTTCAAGTTGACGCTGGAAGTGGTGCCATCGGCCTT
>CAIPBW010000446.1 GCA_903863395.1 uncultured beta proteobacterium | reverse complement strand
GTTGTCGGAGACGTGCAAGCCAGAGTTGTAGCGCAGGTAAACCACGCTGTAGCCCAACTCGCCAGCCAGCGCGCTGCCGTGGTCGCTCCAGGGGGCGGCTTGCCTGGTGGGTGGGTTGGCCCACTGCAGGTCGTTCATGCACAGGCCGTGGATCAGCAGCGCCAGCTTGCCACTGGCCTGCGGCAGCATCAGTGGTGCGGCGCCCAGGTCAAGTACGGCGCCCTGGTAACGCAGTTGCATCGGGGTGGCCAGCGGGTTGTCGCTTTGCTGCAGCCGGTCGCCCATGACGCCATTGAGCGCAGCCAGCACCGCTTCGCGCTCGGGGCTCTCGCCGGGCTGCTGCACAAGCGTGCCCAGCAGTGGCTCCAACCGGGTGAACGCCGCTTCCAGGCCTTTGCCCACCAGTGCTGTGACGCCGTGCACGCTGCGGTAGATCAGGCCGGTCAAACCAGCGGTCTGGCCCTTTGCCCCGCCGGGCAGACCCATGCTGCGCTGCACCGAGCAGTGCACGCCCTCGGCAATGTCGGCAACGCCGCGCGTGGCCTGGGTGACCAGTTGCGCGGCGGCACGCAGGTCGCTCGCACGCAGGTGGCGCAGGGCGGGTTTGGATGGAGGTGGGGTCATGGGGGCGTGGCGCTTGGGTACAAACCCGAGCTTACGCCTTCGACGAAAGCGCCGCAGTGCAGCGTTGCTACATGCATGAGTGCCGCCCCGTGAGTCACGCAGAACCGATAGCAGAGATTGGGGTAGGGGTCCGCGCCGATATTCTGGGCATTTGACAGGTGAGGCGCGGGTCCCTACCCCAATCTCTGCGGGGAGCGCCTACAAAGGGTCGCTTACAGTCAAGCTTTTAGAACTTTTCGTGCGCAGCCAGGTAGCGCCACTGGCCTAGCGGCAGATGGCCGAGCATGATGTTGCCGATGCGTACGCGCTTCAGGCCCACCACCTTGAGGCCCACGAGTTCGCACATGCGCCGGATCTGGCGCTTTTTGCCTTCGGTCAGCACCACGCGCAACTGCTCGGGGTTTTGCCAGGCAATTTTGGCGGGCTTGAGCGCTTGCCCGTCCAGGCTCAGGCCGTGGCGCAGGCGCTCCAGCAGGGCCGCTGGAAACACCGCCTGCACGTTGGAACTGACCGGGTCGTTTTCGCCAATATTGAGCAGCGCTGCGTCGCCGCCCCCCGTGGCCGGGCCGCTGCCGCCTGAGCCGGGCGCACCCTGGTACACCACCCGCACCAGGTATTCCTTCTCCATCACCGAGTCTTCGCCGATCAGTTGGCGTGCCACGCGTCCGTCCTGGGTGAGCACCAACAGGCCAATGGAATCAA
This sequence comes from uncultured beta proteobacterium, assembly GCA_903863395.1. Classification (GTDB taxonomy): domain Bacteria; phylum Pseudomonadota; class Gammaproteobacteria; order Burkholderiales; family Burkholderiaceae_C; genus Allorhodoferax. Next base: position 1,143 of record CAIPBW010000446.1, on the reverse strand, counting down.
TGTCCAAGCGTCCGGCGGGCACCAGGCTTTTGAGCTGGCTGGGGTGAAAGAAAAAGCGCGCGTTGTCCTGGCTCCAGCGGTTTTGCGGCTGAATCAGGGTGATGGCGGGTTGGTGCCCGTCTTCGGCCTGGCCGCTGACAATGCCCATGGGTTTGTTCAGCAAAATCGTGACCTGGTTGGCCTGCTGGCCTTGGGCCTGTTTGTCGATGCTGATGCGCACGTTGGGGCCCACCTGCATGCCCATCTGCGCCACCACGCCATCGACCTTGACCCAGCCGCGCCCGATCCAGTCGTCGGCCTCGCGCCGGGACGCCATGCCCAGTTCGGCCATGCGCTTGTTCAGCCGCACCGTGCCATTGGCTCCCGTAGCCGCCGTATTGGCCTGCCCAGCAGGAATGGCATCCCGCCCCGGCGGCGGCGCCGCGCGGCGGAAAGTGGGTGGTGCTTTGGGTTCCATCAAATGCTATAGGTTTTGTAGCTGCAGACTCGCATTTTACGGGGGCGGTGCGCTGATCAAGACGTCGTTCTCGTGGCCCACGCCGTCGAGCATAAACAGGAGGCTGCCAATTTTGCGGTACCCGCGCCGGGCGTAAAAGGCGCAGGCGTGCCGGTTATGCACATTGACGCTCAGCCAAAGCCTGCTATCGGAACGCTGCCGCGCCAGCGCTTGGGCTTGCCCGAGCAAGGCAGTGCCGATACCCTTCCCGCCGGAATGCGCTTGCACGTACAAAGTCGCCAGTTCCACGCAGGCGTCCGGGCTGTCCGGGCACGGGGCATCCAGTTCGACGACGACAAACCCCAGCAAGGCATCCTCTTGCTCGGCCACCAGAACCACCTTGGCAGGATGCTGCAATAGCGCCGTGTATTTGTCAGCCGTCAGCTCGCCCAAAACGTAATCAGCGATTGGGGATGAAACCCCCTGTGTCGCATAGGTATGCAGCCACACTTGCGTTGCCAACACGGCCAAGCGCTTGGCATCAGCAGCATCTGCCGTTCGTACAAGATAGTCCAATTGCATACCCGAATTTTCGCTGATGCATGAAGACAGCGTGCCAGTGAAATCTGCGCAAGCCAACAACGCCACGCGCGGGATGCGGGGTTTGGGGTTGCGCCGATTTCTGGGCCTTTGACAGTATGAGGCGC
>CAIPBW010000445.1 GCA_903863395.1 uncultured beta proteobacterium | reverse complement strand
GTGGTCACCAGTGCGTCGTTTGCACAGGCGCAGCTCGACACCGGGCTGATTCCGCGCGAGGCAGCGGTGCTGTTCAACCAGGAAAAAGTTGGCCTGCCCATGGCCGCTGCGGCACTGGTGGCGCACCTGCTGCAGGGCGAGACGGCGTTGGCCGCGCAGCGCGACGTCAGCGGCTGGATTGACCCCTGGGCGCAGCGCGACGGCTGGCGCTCGCACGGGGCTTCGCACCGCGAGTTCAAGCTCGAATTTCACGGCGCACCGCACACGCTGGGCTTTACCCGCTTGCACGATGGTGCCCTGCAGCTTCAGGTCGATGGTGCTACCGCCGCGCTGCGCTACGCGCCGCTGGCCCAGGGCGCGCTCGATGTGCGCTACGGTGACCTGCACGCCAGCGTGCACCTGTACAAGACCGGCGACTTGGCGCACGTGTTCACGCCCCAGGGCGCAACCCAGATCATCGCCATCGACGCCCTGGCCCACGCGGGCGAAGGCCCCGCCGATGTGGGCCGCCTGACGGCCCCCATGCCGGGCAAGATGGTGTCGTTTGCGGTCAAGGCGGGCGACGCGGTCAAGCGCGGCCAGGCGCTGGCCGTGATGGAAGCCATGAAGATGGAGCACACCATCTTCGCCCCGGCCGATGGCAAGGTGGCCGAAGTGATGTTTGCCGTGGGCGACCAGGTGGGCGACGGCGCTGAACTGCTGCGGATGGAAACCCTCGGCTAAAGTAGGTCGCGTGACCATGCGCGTTGTTTACTACAGTGTTGACCAGGACGAGGCCGGTTGGATCGCTGGCCTGCAAGCGGCCTTGCCGCAGGCCCAGGTGACTCTGTGGCACAGCGGCTGCGCACCGGCCGACTATGCCGTGGTCTGGAAGCCGCCGCAGCAATTGCTCGACGAGCAGCGCGGCCTCAGGGCCTTGTTCAACACCGGCGCGGGCGTCGATGCCCTGCTCAAATTGCACCTGCCTGCGGGCCTGCCCATCATCCGCCTGGACGACGCGGGCATGTCGGTGCAGATGGCCGAATATGTGTGCCACGCCGTTATCCGCCATTTCCGTGAGTTTGCCGCCTACGAGGCGGACATGCACGCGCTCAAGTGGTCGTTTCGCAAGCCGCGCAGCCGCCTTGACTTTCCGGTCGGCGTGCTGGGGCTGGGCGTACTCGGCCAGCGCGTGGCGCGTGCGCTGGCGCAGTTTGATTTTCCGGTGCACGGCTGGAGCCGCACCGCCAAGGTGCTGCCGGGCATCACCTGCCACGCGGGCGACGCGCAACTCGATGCGTTTCTGTCTGCCAGCCGCGTCGTGGTGTGCCTGCTGCCGCTTACCGCCCAGACCGAAAACCTGCTCGACGCCCAACGCCTGGCGCGCCTGCGCCCCGGCGGCTACGTGATCAACGTGGCGCGTGGTGCCCATGTTGTAGATGCCGACCTGCTCGCGCACCTTGACAGCGGCCACCTGGCCGGTGCCACGCTCGATGTGTTCCGGGTGGAGCCCTTGCCCCAAAGCCATCCGTTTTGGAACCACCCCAAAATCACCCTCACGCCGCATACCTCGGCGCGTACCCTGCGCAGTGAAAGCATCGCCCAGATCGTGGCCAAGATGGCTGCCATCGAGCGCGGCGAGGCGGTGGCTGGCAGGGTCGATACCGATCAGGGATACTGAGGCCCGTTCTCTTACCAACCGCAAGCACCATGGATTTACCCACACGCGTCAAATTGCTCGAAGTCGGCCCGCGCGACGGACTGCAGAACGAAAAATCACCGGTCCCCGCCGCAGTCAAGGTAGAACTGGTGCAGCGCCTGCAAAACGCGGGCTTCAAGGAGATTGAAGTCACCAGCTTCGTCAGCCCCAAGTGGGTGCCGCAGATGGCCGACAACGCCGAGGTGATGGCAGGCATCACACGCCAAAACGGCGTGCGCTATTCGGTGCTCACGCCCAATCTGCAAGGCTTTGAAGCTGCGGCCCTGAGCCGCCCCGACGAGATCGTGGTGTTTGGCGCGGCCAGCGAGGCCTTTAGCCAGAAGAACATCAACTGCTCGATTGCACAAAGCATCGAGCGTTTTGCGCCGGTGGTGCAGGCCGCGTTGGCGCAGGGCATCGCCGTGCGCGGTGCCATCTCCTGCGCCGTGGGCTGCCCATACGAAGGCGAAATTGCGCCCGAACGCGTGGCCTTGGTGGCGCGCTTGATGCACGGCATTGGCGTGCAGCACGTGGGCGTGGCCGACACCATTGGCGTGGGCACGCCGCTGCGGGTGCAGCGCGCCATGGAAGCGGCGCTCTCGGTGTACGCGCTCGACCAGGTCTCGGGCCACTTCCACGACACCTACGGCATGGCGCTGGCCAACATCCTGGCCAGTCTCGAAATGGGCGTCTGGCAGTTTGATACCTCGGTGGCGGGCCTGGGCGGCTGCCCCTATGCCAAAGGGGCCACCGGCAACGTGGCGTCCGAGGACGTGGTCTATATGCTGCACGGCATGGGCATTGCCACTGGCGTGGACCTGGATGCGCTGATTGACGCGGGCAAGTTCATCAGCGACTTTCTGCAGCGTGCGCCCAACTCGCGCGCCGCCGTGGCGCTGCTCAACCGGCGGGCGCAAGCGCAGTGACCCCCGCCCAGCGTCTGGAGCAAACCTGGCAGCGCGTGCAGGCGCTCGATGAGGGCATTCCCTCGCCCTGCGTGTCGGTGTGTACCATGGACGCTGAGACTGGCTGGTGCGATGGTTGCCTGCGCAGCCTGCCGGAAATCGCCCACTGGTCGGTACTGTCGGATGCGGAAAAGAAAGCGCTCTGGCCGGTGCTGGTCGAGCGCGCCAAAATGTGCCCGGGCTAAGCCTTTCACTTTCATCAACTCGTTGCCATGAAACACATCAGCTTCTACCTGGACTTCATCTCGCCCTACGCCTACCTGGCGTTTGAGGAACTGCCCCAGGCCCTGATGGGGCTGAGCTATGCGGTCACCTACAAGCCGATCCTGTTTGGCGCGCTGCTCAAGCACCACGGGCACCAGGGCCCGGCCGAAATTCCGTTCAAGCGCGACTGGACCTACCGCCAGGTGCTGTGGCTGGCCCAGCAGCGCGGCCTGCCCATGGACATGCCAGCGCTGCACCCGTTCAACCCACTCGGCCTGTTGCGTCTGGCCATTGCCGCCGACGCCCAGGGACAACCCAACCGCTATGTTTGCGAAACCCTGTTTCGCCACGTCTGGGTGGGCGGTGCCGATGCCGCCGACGCAGAGCGCCTGCGCTCGCTCACGGCGACGCTCGCACCGGCGCGCGACAGCGACGACGCCAGCGTCAAGGCACAACTCAAGTCGCATACCGACGAGGCCATAGCCGCCGGGGTGTTTGGCGTGCCGGCCTTTGGGGTCGATGACAAGGTGTTCTGGGGGCTCGACGCATTGCCGATGCTGCGTCAGTATCTTGAAGGCAATCCGTGGTTTGATGGACCCCAATGGAATGCCGCCGCACACGTGCCCAGCGGCATTACGCGGCGTTGATTTAACCCCTTTTGCAAAGCCACCATGCCCAGCGGTTTCAACTTTTCAGCTTCGCCCTTTGACTGTCTGACGCAGGAGCAACAGCGCTTGGTGCGCGACAACGTCGATATTGCCTACTTCCGCCAGGGCGACAGCATTCTTGCCGTGGGCAACCAGCCCACCCATCTGTTTGTCATCATCAAGGGCTTTGTCCAGCAGTTCGATGGCAACGAGGTGGTTACCACCTACGGCCCGGACGACTGCTTCGACGGCCGCGGCCTGGTGGCCGGGCGCGTGAGCAGCCGCTTTGTGGCGGTGGAAGAAGTGGTGGCCTACCAGTTGGCCAAGCAGGCGGTGAGCGACCTGATTGCGGGCAACGCCACCTTTGGGGCGCTGCTGTTTTCCGACCTGTCCAACAAACTCCATGCGCTCACCGAGCGCGAAAACCGGCACGAACTGCAGTCGCTGGCGATGGCGCGGGTGGATGCGGCCTTTGTCCATCCGCCCCACTTTGTCGATGCCAGCACCAGCATTCTGGAGGTGGTCAAGATCTTCCGCGACCTGCGCATCGGCACGGTCATGGTGAACGACAACACGAAGAATCCCCCGGGCTTGGGCATCTTTACCGGAACCGGCTTGCAGCGCGCCATCCTGCACGGCACCCCGCTGGACCAATTGCCGGTGGGCGAGTTGGCTAACTTCACGCTGGTCAAGGTGCGCCCCGACGACCTCATGGGTGACGCGCTGGCGATGCTGATCAAGCACAAGGTGCACCGCGTGGTGGTGGCCGATGGCGACACCATCGTGGGTATTCTGGAGGCGCTCGACCTGTTTGGCTTTTTGTCCAACCAGTCCTACCAGATCAACGAGCAAATCATTGCGGCCAAGGACATCGAAGCGCTCAAGGCCGCAGCCTCGCATATCACGCGCCTCATTACCCTGCTGCACCGCAACGGCACCAAGGTCAACATGATTGCGCGCCTGGTGCAGGAGCTCAATCTGCGCCTGTTTGAGAAGACCTGGCTGTTTGTTGCGCCGCCCGATCTGGTGGCCAACAGTTGCTTGTTTGTGATGGGCAGCGAGGGCCGTGGCGAGCAGCTGCTCAAGACCGATCAGGACAACGGCCTGGTGCTGCGCGACGGATATGTGTGCTCGGTCGATGTGGCCGAAGTGTGCAAGCGCTTCTCGGCAGTGCTGGCCGACTTTGGCTACCCCGTCTGCCCCGGCAACATCATGGTCAGCAACCCCCACTGGCGTCAGAGCGCGTCGGACTTCAGCCGCATGGTGCGCCTGTGGTCGGTGACCGCCAGCCCGGACGACCTGATGGAGCTGGCCATTTTCCTGGACGCGCACGCGGTCTGTGGCGACACCGGCTTGCTCGAGCAGGTGCGCACTTCGGTATTCGATCTGGCCGCTGGCAACGACGCCATGCTGGCGCGCTTTGCCTCGGCTATCAATTTTTTCGGCAGCAGCCATGGCTGGTGGAATCGCCTGCTGCAGTTGGGCGACCGGGGCGGCGATCAGCTCGACCTGAAAAAGGTGGGAACCTTCCCGCTGGTGCACGGCATCCGCAGTCTGGCGCTGGCGCAGCGCTCCACCGCTGTCTCAACCACCGAGCGCATTGAGGCGCTGATTGCCGCAGGCAAGCTGCCGCCAAAGCTGGCAGCCGACCTGATCGACAGCCTGCACTTCTTCATGGGGCTTAAGCTCAAAGTCGGGCTGCAGGAACTGGCCACGGGTCACCCCGTCTCCGGCGGCATTCAGGTGGAAAAGCTCAGCAGTCTGGATCGCGATTTGCTCAATGACACGTTGGGCGTGGTCAAGCAGTTTAAGGTGCTGCTGAACCAGCGCTTCTACCTGGACTCGCTCTGATGGGCTCGGGGTTGTCGCCAGTCGGTATGTGGGCCGCGCTCAAGCGCGAGTGGCTGCTCTACCACCTGGGCGACCCGCGCTTTCGCTTCATGTGGGACAAGCCGCCCGCCAACGAATGGGTGTCGCTGGACTGCGAAACCACGGGGCTGGACGTCAAGAACGACGACATCATCGCCATCGGCGCGGTGCGCATCCGTGGCAACCGCATCATGACCAGCGAGCGCCTGGACTTGCTGGTGCGCCCGGACAAGCAGAAGTTCAGCGCCGAGAGCGTGCGCGTACACCGCCTGCGCGAGCAGGACGTGGCCCAGGGCCTGAGCGCCGACGAGGCCGTGATGGAACTGATGAACTTCATCGGCAGTCGCCCTCTGGTGGGCTACTACCTGGAGTTTGATCTGGCGATGATCGACCGCGTGCTGTTTCCCATGCTGGGCATGGGCCTGCCGCAGCAGCGCATCGAAGTCTCAGGCATGTACTACGACTACAAGTACCGCCAACTCCCCTCGAACCGGCGCGACAACCCCAGCATCGACCTGCGCTTTGACACCATCATGGCCGACCTGGGCCTGCCCCTATGGCCCGCCCACGACGCCCTCAACGACGCCGTCATGGCCGCCCTGGCCTTCCTCAAACTCCAACAACTCAAGTAGCGCCCTCTGCGGGGGCTGCATGTAGGAGCCAGCCTGTTGGCGATGCATGGAGTATTGGGCCCCAGTCGGCGCGCCCACAAGGGGCAGTGGGGTCAGATCCCGACTGGGAGGGTGGTGAGTTTGACTCTGGTGAGTTTGCGCCAGTGAGGGGCGATGGGGTCAGATCACGATTCAGGACGAGGGTCTTGCCTGAGACCAACAACGCCGAACGAAATCGTGCTCTGACCCCAGGGCCCCGGTGTAGCCGGAGGAAATTTCCACTGCTAACAGGGCCTCGCCGTCGCCGGAGAAAGACACCGTTCTCAACCGAATGTGGCAGGGCTGGTGGACCGGGCATCCGTTCTCTGGCCCACGCTCGCCGTTGCACGCTGCTGGCGCACCGCAATCGGCTCATCAACACCGCGATTGGCACACAAGCTCTGTGGCAACGGCGAATGGGGCCGCCGCCCGG
>CAIPBW010000444.1 GCA_903863395.1 uncultured beta proteobacterium | reverse complement strand
CGCGGGCAGCGGGGTCAAACAGCGCGTCGCTGCCATAGCCCGAGAGCGCCGCCCACTCCACGGCCAGCGCCGCCACGGCTGCCTCCATTGCCAGGGCCGGTGCGTCCAGTCCCACGCGAGCGCTCAAGCGGGCGCTGGCAGCCCATTGCGCACGTTGGGCCGGATCACAGGCTGCCGCCAGCGGCGCGAGTTGGTGTGCCGCCTCCACCACCAGCGCAGCCAGTGCCTCCTGGTGCGCGCCCAAACCGGCTTTCTTGAGCAGCGCGCGCGCCGTGAGCATGTCCAGCGCCATGTCAAAACGGATGTCGGTAGCCGCAGCACTGAAGGCCGCATTGCTGCTGGCCCAGTTCATGGTGGTTTCAAAGCGCGGCGCAAAGCCGTCGGGAAAGCATTGGCTCCACCAGCGCGAAGCCCAAGGCAGCAGTTGCGCATAGGGCAAGAGCACCAGGGTGCGCGACGGATGTGCGCCGCGCTCGTGCATGGCGGCTTGCACGCGCGCGGCCAAACCGGTCTGCGGATGCGTCCACAGCGCCACGGCGGGATGCTGCTGCGGGGCTACGGCAAAAGAGTCGCCCGCAGAATCGATTTTGGCTATTTGGGTCATAGCGGCGGGGGCACAGCGGGGGTCTTGGTTTCTGTCACAATGCCGCAACTTTAGCTCTTATGAAAAACTCACAAAGGAATGAAGATGGCAAGCGACCTGATCAAACACGTAACCGATGATTCTTTTGAAGCCGATGTGCTCAAATCTGCCCAACCCGTGCTGGTGGATTACTGGGCCGAATGGTGCGGCCCGTGCAAGATGATCGCCCCGATTCTGGACGAGGTCTCCAGCGCCTACAACGGCAAGCTGCAGATCGCCAAGATGAATGTCGATGAGAACCGTGAAGTTCCGGCCAAGTTTGGCATTCGCGGCATTCCCACGCTGATGGTGTTCAAGGACGGGCAACTGTCCGCCACCAAGGTGGGTGCGCTGAGCAAGGCACAACTGATTGCCTTCATCGACCAACAACTGGCCTGAGTTTTCCCGCGCGACCGCGCCGCTGCTGCGCGGTCGCAATTTCCTGTCATAATCGAGCCCGTTCACCAGTCTCCCGCAAAGAACTGGTTCCCTTTCCAGGGTTAAGAACAAGTAGGCCGGACCCGCGGGTCTGCCCCCTCCTCCCCTGAAGATCACTACCACCCCGATTTTTCGGTCAACTCCCCTCCGGGACCCATTCCATGCACTTAAATGAACTCAAGGCACTGCACGTGTCTGAAGTCCTCAAACAAGCCGAAGAACTTGAAATCGAAAACACGGGCCGCATGCGCAAGCAGGAGCTCATGTTTGCCATCATCAAGAAGCGGGCCCGCACCGGTGAGCAGATCATTGCCGACGGCGTGCTGGAAATCCTGCCCGACGGTTTTGGCTTTTTGCGCAGCCCCGACACCAGCTACACCGCCAGCACCGACGACATCTACATCAGCCCCAGCCAGGTGCGGCGCTTCAACCTGCACACCGGCGACATGATCGAAGGCGAAGTACGCACGCCCAAGGACGGCGAGCGCTACTTTGCCCTGAACAAGCTCGACAAGGTCAACGGCGGCGCGCCCGAGAGCAACAAGCACAAGGTCATGTTCGAAAACCTGACCCCGCTGTTCCCCAAGGTGCAGATGAAGCTTGAGCAGGACATCAAGACCGACGAAAACATCACCGGACGCATCATCGACATCATCGCCCCCATCGGCAAGGGCCAGCGTGCCCTGCTGGTGGCCCCACCCAAGAGCGGCAAGACGGTGATGATGCAGCACATTGCCCACGCCATCAGCGCCAACTACCCCGAGAGCCACATGATGGTGCTGCTGGTCGATGAGCGCCCCGAAGAAGTGACCGAAATGCAGCGCACCGTCAAGGGCGAGGTGATTGCCTCCACCTTTGACGAACCCGCCGCACGCCACGTCCACGTGGCCGAAATGGTGATCGAGCGCGCCAAGCGCCTGGTCGAACTCAAGAAAGACGTGGTGATCCTGCTCGACTCGATCACCCGCCTGGCACGCGCCTACAACAACGTGGTTCCGTCCTCGGGCAAGGTGCTCACCGGCGGCGTAGACTCCAACGCACTGCAGCGCCCCAAGCGCTTCCTGGGCGCAGCGCGCAATGTGGAAGAAGGCGGGTCGCTGACCATCATCGCCACCGCTCTGGTGGACACCGGCAGCCGCATGGACGAAGTGATCTTTGAAGAATTCAAGGGCACCGGCAACAGCGAAATCCACCTCGACCGGCGACTGTACGAAAAGCGCGTGTTCCCCTCGATCCAGCTCAACCGCAGCGGAACGCGGCGCGAAGAACTGCTGCTGCAACCCGAAATCCTGCAAAAAACCCGCATCCTGCGCCAGTTCCTCTACAACATGGACGAAATCGAGTCCATGGAGATGGTCTTGAAGCAAATGCGCGCCACCAAGAACAACAGCGAATTCTTCGACATGATGCGCCGGGGAGGCTAATTAAACATAGCCCCCACGTTCCGCCGCTGCGCGGCGGCACTAAGGTATAATCGCGGGCTTCGCGACAAGTACGCTGGAATAGGCTGGCGCGGCTGCCGCAACTGATGGAGAAAGAATATGAAAGAAGGCATTCACCCCAACTACCGTGAGGTGTGCTTCATGGACCTGTCCAACAACTTCAAGTTTGTGACACGTTCCTGCGCCGGCACCAAGGAAATGATCAAGATGGAAGACGGCCGCGAACTGCCGCTGTACAAGCTTGATACGTCCAGCGAATCGCATCCGTTCTATACCGGAACGCAAAAATCCGTGGACAACATGGGTGGTCGCGTGGAGAAATTCCGCAACCGCTTTGGCAAGACGACCGCCAAGTAAACTGGAGTCAGGTTTTGGCCTGATACCACAGCAAGGGCAGCCCGATACCGGAGCTGCCTTTTTTTCGTCCCCAACCTTTTGAACTTGTGAACCACCCCACCCCTGCCATCGTTGCCCAGGCCGCCGTCAGGCGCTTGCCACGGGTGGCGCTGCTGCTGCTGTGCGCGGCTTACGTGCTGCCCGGTTTTTGGGGGCGCGACGCCTGGAAAAGCGCCGACATGACCAGCCTGGGCTTCATGGCCGAGCTGGCCCAGGGCACGGCGTCGTGGTTGTCGCCCACGCTGATGGGGCTCGCGCCCGAGTCACCGGCGCTGCTGCCGTACTGGCTGGGTGCCTGGGCGCTGCAGTTGACCCCTGCCGGACTGGCGGGCGACTTTGCAGTACGCATTCCGTTTGCGCTGCTGCTTGCACTCACCATGTTCGCCACCTGGTACGGCACCTACTACCTGGCGCGCAGCCCGCTGGCGCAGCCGGTGGCGTTTGCCTTTGGCGGCGAGGCGCGCCCGGCGGACTACGCGCGCGCCATGGCCGACGCCAGCCTGCTGGCCTTCATCGCCTGCTTGGGGCTGGCGCAACTCGGGCATGAAACCACGCCCGCCCTGGCGCAACTGGGTTTTACGGCGGTGCTTTTTTATGGCTTGGGCGCACTGCCCTGCCGCCGCCTTGCGCCCAGCGCGGCCGTGGTGCTGGGGCTGGCTGGCCTGACCCTCTCGGGCGCGCCCACGGTGGCACTGCTGCTGGGGCTGGGGGGTGCGGCGATCCATCTGCTCGACCGCAACTACGCCGACGATCGACCCACCGACGCCGGGCAGGCCGCGCGCGAAGCGGCCCTGCTGCTGCTGGCCTGCGTGCTGGCCGTGGCCCTGGCCAGCTTGCTGCACCTGTGGCAATGGAAGATTGACCTGCCGCACGCCACCTGGGCCGACTGGAACGGCATTGCGCAACTGCTGTTGTGGTTTACCTGGCCGGCCTGGCCGCTGGTGCTGTGGACGCTGCTGCGCTGGCGCCACCAGATCTTCAGCCTGCAGGTGAGCCGCCACATGGCCCTGCCCGCCTGGTTTGTGCTGGTCACGGTAGCCACCACGCTAGTCACGGGGGCCAATGACCGCTCACTGCTGCTGGCCCTGCCCGCCATGGCCACGCTGGCGGCCTTTGCGCTACCCACGCTCAAACGCCAGGTAGCGGCCTTGATCGACTGGTTTACGCTGCTGTTTTTTTCGACCTGCGGCTTCATCATCTGGGTGATCTGGATCGCTATCCAGACCGGCTTTCCGGCACAGCCTGCGGCCAACGTGGCGCGCCTGGCACCGGGTTTCAACGCCAGCTTTTCGGTGGTGGCGTTGGCGCTGGCGCTGGCCTCCACCCTGGCCTGGGCCAAGCTGGTGAAGTGGCGCGTGGGACGCCACCGCGCCGCCATCTGGAAAAGCCTGGTGCTCCCCGGCGGCGGCGCTGCGCTTTGCTTTGTGCTGCTGATGACGCTGTGGATGCCGCTGCTCAACTACGGCCAGAGCTACACACTGGTGGTGCAACGCGCGCTTGCCAACCTGGCTCCCCAAGACTGCGTGGAGGTGGGCGAACTCGGCAAGGCGCAAATTGCCGCATTCCAGTTCTATGGCGGGCTGCGCCTCAGCGCCACCAGCGCCACGCCCGTATGCCCCTGGCTGCTGGTCGAACCTGGACCTGACCTGTCCACTCCCGCAACCGTGGACGCCAGCCAGTGGGAGCTGCATAGCGTCGCGCGCCATCCGGTGGACGCGAACGACTCGGTGCTGCTGTTCAAGCGGAAATAGCGCGCACCCTGTTTGCCGGGAACGTGATCGAAAAGCGCGATCCCTTGCCGGGAACGCTTTCAATGCCCAGTTCGGCACCGTGGCGCTGCGCCACATGCTTGACGATGGCCAGGCCCAGGCCAGTGCCCCCGGTCTCGCGTGAGCGGCTTCTATCGACGCGGTAAAAGCGCTCGGTCAAACGCGCAATATGTTCGGGCGCAATGCCCACGCCCGTGTCCTGCACCGAGAACACGGCACTGCCGTCGGGCATGAGTTGCCAGCGCACGTCAATGCGCTGCCCGGCCGGGGTGTAGCGGATGGCGTTGCTCACCAGGTTGAACATCACGCTGTAAAGCTCGTTGGCGGCACCGGCAATCTCGCACGGCCCATCGAGCGTGAACTGCAAATCGTGCGTGCTCTGCCACAGCAAGTTGGAAAGCTCACGCCCGTCCTGCTGGCATTGGTTCAACAGGGTTTGCACTGCAATCCAGTCCTGCGTCGGCGGCGGCGGGCTGCCCTCCAGGCGCGAGAGCGTGAGCAAGTCGCTCACCAGCGTCTGCATGCGCTGCGACTGCTGCGCCATCAGGTCCAGGTAACGGTGGCGCTCGGTCTCGTCCAGCGGCAGGGTCTGCAGTGTTTCGACAAATCCGGCCAGCACCGTCAGCGGGGTGCGGATTTCGTGCGATACGTTGGCGACAAAGTCGCGCCGCATGGCGTCGGCCTGTTCCAAGGCGGTGATGTCGCGCGACAGCAGCAGGCTGCGGCCTTCGCCATAGGGGTGCAAGTGCACCGACAGCTTGACCGGCTTGGAGCTGGAGTGCGCGCGCCCGGGCATGGTGACTTCGCCACGGTAATCGCGCCCGGCAAGGTAAGCAGCAAAGCCCGGATCGCGCACCAGATTGCCCATGTGCTGCAGCAGATCGCGGCGCGCGTCCAGACCAAAATGGCTGGCCGCCATCTGGTTGAACCATTCAATGCGGCCCTGCTCGTCAATCAGCACCACCCCGTTGGGCGACGCCTGCAGCGCCGCCAGAAAGTCCTGCAAGCGCTCATCGCTCTGGCCGGCCAGGCGCGTGCGTGCGCGCACCAGTCGGCGCACGCGGTCCGACACTTCGCCCCACAAACCACTGCCCAGCAACACATCAGAGTCCGTCCCCGCGCGCAGCCAGCGCAGAAAGCGCTCGCCGCGCACCACGTCCATGGCCAGCCAAAGGTAGCCCACCAGCCCAGCGCCAAGCAGCGCCCCCGCCACGGGATCTCCAGAGAGCGTCAGCCACCATCCGGCCAATGCAGCGGCACTTTGCCAAAACAAGAAGAGCAGAACACGGCGGACCATCGGCTAAGCGCGGTCGCTGCTGGCTTGGGTAGTCAAACGGTAGCCTGCTCCGCGTACGGTCTCCACCATGGCACCGGCCGAGCCCAGCGACTCGCGCAAGCGCTTGATGTGTACGTCCACGGTGCGCTCTTCGATGTACACCTGGTCACCCCACACCTTGTCGAGCAACTGCGCGCGGCTGTGCACGCGCTCGGCATGACCCATCAGAAACTGCAGCAGCTTGAATTCGGTCGGACCCAGGCGCAAGCTCTGGTCGGCCAACGTCACCCGGTGCGTGGCCGGGTCAAGTGTGAGTTCGCCCACCGTGAGGCTTTCGCCTGCCTGCTCGGGTGTGCGCCTGCGCAGCACAGCCCGCACACGCGCCAGCAACTCCTTGGTCGAAAACGGTTTGGCAATGTAATCGTCGGCACCTGCGTCCAGCCCTGCCACCCGGTCGGCCTCGTCGCCGCGCGCGGTGAGCATGATCAGCGGCACGTCCTTGGTGCGTGCATCGGCGCGCCAGCGCTTGGCCAGCACCAGGCCGCTCTCGCCGGGCAACATCCAGTCCAGCAGAATCAGGTCGGGCAGGCCCGCGTCAAGTTCGCACTGCGCGCCAACGCTGTCCATCGCCCAGGTGGGGCGAAACCCATGGTGGCGCAGGTTGACAGCGATAAGTTCCGCAAT
>CAIPBW010000443.1 GCA_903863395.1 uncultured beta proteobacterium | reverse complement strand
CTCTTTACCATCGGCGGGCACTGAACCATGCTGGCACTGGTGCAGCGCGTCAGCAGGGCGCGCGTCGTGGTGGACGGCGCGACCACCGGCCAGATTGGCGCGGGTCTGCTGGTGCTGGTGTGCGCCGAGCAGGGCGACACCGAGGCCCAGGCCGACAAACTGCTGGCCAAACTCTTGAAGCTGCGCATCTTCAGCGACGCCCAGGGCAAGATGAACCGGAGCGTGCAAGACCTGGACGGCGCAGGCACCCAGGGCGGCCTGCTGGTTGTGAGCCAGTTCACCCTGGCGGCAGACACCTCAGGCGGCAACCGCCCGAGCTTTACCAACGCGGCCGCGCCCGCCGATGGCCGCAGGCTCTACGAGTACTTTGTGGCCAAGGCACGGGCCGCCCACCCGGTAGTGCAAACCGGCGTGTTTGCCGCTGATATGCAGGTCGAACTTGTCAACGACGGGCCAGTGACCATCCCCCTGCGCGTTGCGCCGGTACTGTAATTGCTACCAATTCGGTAGCGGGCAGCGTTGTGCTGTCGCGATGGAAATACGGCGCAGGGAAGTGCGCGCTTAATACGAACTCAATACGGATTCCCAAACCCCAGCCGCTGGAGGATTTCCACTTCGCGTGCTTCCATGGCGCGGGCGTCGGCGGCGCTGGTTTCGTGGTCCCAGCCCTGGGCGTGCAGGGTGCCGTGCACGATCAGGTGGGCGTAGTGGGCTTGCAGCGTCTTGCCCTGGGCGCGCGCCTCCTGCGCCACCACCGGCGCGCATAGCACCAGGTCGGCGCTGACTACGGGTTGCTGGCTGTAGTCAAAGGTCAGGACGTTGGTGGCGTAGTCCTTGTGGCGGTAGTCGCGGTTAAGCGCGCGGCCTTCTTCGGCATCCACAACACGCACGGTGAGTTCGCCGTCGCTCTCCAGGGCATGGCGTATCCAGCGCGCCACTTTGTGCCGCGCCAGAGCCGCGCGCTGGCGCTTGGCGTCGTCTATGGCACCAAATTGCAGGGACAGGGTGAGTTGGGGGAGCATGCTGTGACGGTGGCGCGCTTCAGGCGCGTCGCGGGGAACGGGTCTTGGGCAGGCCAGCGCGCGGCAATTCGGGTTCGGCGATGGCGATCGGGGGCAGGTCGCTCAGGCGCGCCGCGTCGTAGGCGTCCACAATGCGCGCCACCAGCGGGTGGCGCACGATGTCGGTGCTGGTCAAGCGCGTGATGGCGATGCCGCTCACGCGGCGCAGAATGCGCTCGGCTTCCACCAGGCCACTCATTTGTGTCTTGGGCAGGTCAATCTGGCTGACGTCGCCGGTGATCACGGTCTTGGTGCCAAAGCCCACGCGCGTGAGAAACATCTTCATCTGCTCGGGCGTGGTGTTTTGCGCCTCGTCCAGAATCACAAAGGCGTTGTTGAGCGTGCGCCCGCGCATGAACGCCAGCGGCGCAATCTCCAGTTGCTGGCGTTCAAACGCCTTGTGCACCTGCTCGTAGCCCATCAGGTCGTAGAGCGCGTCATAGAGCGGGCGCAAATAGGGGTCCACCTTCTGGTTGAGGTCGCCCGGCAAAAAGCCCAGGCGCTCGCCGGCCTCCACCGCCGGGCGCGTGAGAATGATGCGCTGCACGGCGCTGCGCTGAAGGGCGTCCACGGCGGCGGCCACGGCCAGATAGGTCTTGCCGGTGCCTGCCGGGCCGATGCCGAAGGTGATGTCGAACTCGGCAATATTGTCCAGATACACCGCCTGGTTCTGGCTACGCGGCTTGAGGTCGGCGCGGCGCGTGGCCAGGCTCGGGCCGTCGCTGGCCGGGGCAGCGCCGTCGCCCGAGAGCATGAGCTGCACCGTGGAAGCAGAAATCGGCCGCGCCGCCATTTCATACAAAGCCTGCAGCATTTCCATGCCGCGCTGCGCCTTGGCCTTGGGGCCATCCACCTTGAACTGCTCGTGGCGGTGCGCAATGTGGATGTCCAGCGCCAACTCGATAGTGCGCAGATGCTCGTCGGTGGGGCCGCACAGGTTGGACAGGCGGGTGTTGTTCAGGGGCGAAAACAGGTGTCTGAGAATCAAGCTGATAATTCCTCGCAAGAACCCGCATGATAGGCACAAAATGATTGGCAGACTCACTGGCACCCTGAGCGACAAGAATCCACCGCAAGTCATCGTCGATTGCGGCGGCGTGGGCTACGAGGTGCAGGTGCCCATGAGCACCTTTTACAACCTGCCCGCCGAGGGCCAGAAGGTGACGTTGCTGACGCACTTTGTGGTGCGCGAGGATGCGCAGATCCTCTATGGCTTTGGCTCTGTGGCCGAACGTGCGGCGTTTCGCGAACTGATCAAAATTTCGGGCGTGGGGCCGCGCACGGCGCTCTCGGTGCTCTCGGGCATGAGCGTGGCAGAACTATCGCAGGCGGTCACGTTGCAGGAGGCCGGGCGGCTGGTCAAGGTGCCGGGCATCGGCAAAAAGACTGCAGAGCGTTTGTTGCTCGAACTTAAAGGCAAGCTCGGGGCTGACATCGGCCCGGCCACCACAGCGGCCAACGACGCCCAGGCCGACATCCTGCAAGCTCTTTTGGCGCTGGGCTACAGCGACAAGGAAGCCGCCGCCGCCCTCAAGGCGCTACCCGCCGACGTGGGTGTGAGCGAAGGCATCAAACTGGCGCTCAAGGCGTTGGCGCGGTAGAAAGAGTTTCAGCATCAAGGCCGTCGGAAGTGTTCTTGCGAGCCGCCCTTCCCGTCATTGCGAGGAGCGAAGCGACGTGGCAGTCCATGTAGGCGCAAAGTCATGGGTCGCCACGGCCTGACGGCCTCGCGATGACGCGTTGACGTTACGTTGCGATGACGAGAAGTTGTCACTGCGAGGAGCGAAGCGACGTGGCAGTCCATGCGGTCGGAAGTCATGGATTGCCGCGCTGCGCTCGCAATGACGCGTTGGCACGTCCACCGACCCGCGCAGCGGTGGAGCGTGGGGGCAACAATTTTCCGCTGGGCCGCCCCAAGGAAAATTAGCCCCCTCGGGGGGCAGCGACCCGCGCAGCGGCGGAGCGTGGGGGCTCTATTACAGCGCATCGCGCACCGGCCGCCCGTTGAGGGGCTGCACCGGGCGGGCGTTGTTGGGGTAGAGCTGGCTGAAGAGTTTGTACTGGGCCTTGCCGATGGGCACCGGCTGCTTGAGCACCATCCACAAGACGCCTTCGGTGCAGGGCGGCGTGGTCAGCGATCCCATGAACTGGTAGTAGCGCTGGTCGGCGGGCAGCAGTTCGGTCAGGTTGAGCAGGTCGGCGGGCATGCGCACGCGGTCGCCTGCGTCCAGCGGCATATAGGTCCAGACCTTGTCGATCAGCGCATTGCTGGCACCGGGCTCCAGCAGCACCGCCACTACGGCCAACTGTCCTTCGTCGTTCTGGTGCACCAGGTGGGCAACCATGGCTGCGCGCTTCTGGTTGATCATTTCTTCCGACGGTGTATGAAAGTGAAACTGCACCAGGCGGTAGCGGGAGCCACGCACGGTCAGCGTGTTGTCGCCCTGCACGTCGACCTGGATGGTGTGGCCGTTGTTCACCACCACGGCGTTGCTGGCGTTGTAGGCAAACTGCAGCGCTTCGGCCGGGCCTTGCAGGGTGGCATCTTCAACGATGTTGATGGGCGACTGGCGTTTGCCGATGGCGCACAGGTTGAACTCGGGCTTGAGCTGGCCCCAGGCTTGGGGCCCGGCTTCACCTTCGTAGCTCCAGTGGGCCGGGGCACCGTGAGGGGTGGCGGCTGCCGCATGCGGCGCGGGCGGCACTGCATTGGCCAGCGCCAGCGCGCGTGCCTGGGCGTAGGAGCGGCTGCTGGGCGCGGCGGGGGGCGCTGAGCCCTGGCCCGCTACGGGTGGTGCTGCGTGCGCACTTGCGCTGTGTGCGGAAGGTGCGGCGGCTTTGACAGCACTGGCAGCGCTTGCTGGTGTGGTCGCTGTAGACGGGGCCTTGGCCGCAGTGCTGCTGGCACCCGCAGCACTAGCGGCCGCAGCGGGAGGCGTGGCTGCGGCAGCGCCCGAGCTGGGGGTGTAGGTCTTGCCGTTGATGACCAGGGTGAGCTTCTTGTTGGGCAGAATGCTGCCGCCCAGGGCTTCGCGGATCTTGGCACCCGACTCCTTGGCCGAAGCGGCCGATGCCGCAGCGGCCATTTCGGCCTCGGTGGGCTTGGCGGGCTCGGCTGCGTGCGCCGTGCCCACGGCCAGCAGGGCGGCGGCAAGCAGCAACGTGTGGCAGCGGCGCGGGTGCGTTCGGGCGGCAGGGTAGGGCGCAGTGTTCATGGACATTTGAATGGTGTACCCCTACCCTATCGGCGTTTTTGGCGGGTACTTGAGCCAGCCGCGCTATAGTGAGACATGAGCATTCAGACCGACGACTTTGCTGCCCAACCGCCTTTGCGCATGGTTTCGGCGGCACCGGCCTCCCCGGTAGAGGAGGCGATGGAGCGTGCGCTGCGCCCCAAACTGCTGGACGACTACGTGGGCCAGGTCAAGGTGCGCGAGCAACTCGAAATTTTTATTGGCGCGGCGCGCAAACGCGACGAGGCGCTCGACCATGTGCTGCTGTTTGGCCCGCCGGGGCTGGGCAAAACCACGCTCAGCCACATCATCGCGCACGAACTGGGGGTCAACCTGCGCCAGACCAGCGGGCCGGTGCTGGAAAAGCCCAAGGACCTGGCCGCGCTCTTGACCAACCTGGAAAAGAACGATGTGCTGTTTATCGACGAAATCCACCGGCTCTCGCCCGTGGTGGAAGAAATTCTTTACCCCGCGCTGGAAGACTACAAGATCGACATCATGATTGGCGAGGGGCCCGCGGCGCGCTCGATCAAGCTTGACCTGCAGCCGTTCACGCTGGTGGGCGCAACCACGCGCGCGGGCATGCTCACCAACCCCTTGCGCGACCGCTTTGGCATCGTGGCGCGGCTGGAGTTCTACAGCTCCGAAGAGCTTGGGCGCATCGTGCGCCGCAGCGCCGGGTTGCTCAAGGTGCCGATGGACGACGAGGGCGGCTTCGAGATTGCGCGTCGTTCGCGCGGCACGCCCCGCATTGCCAACCGCCTGCTGCGCCGGGTGCGCGACTATGCCGACGTCAAGGGCGTGGGCCAGATCACGCTCGACATTGCCAACCGCGCCCTGGCCATGCTTGATGTTGACCCGCAAGGCTTTGACCTGATGGACCGCAAGCTGCTCGAAGCCGTGATCCACCGCTTTGACGGCGGCCCGGTCGGCCTGGACAACATTGCCGCCAGCATTGGCGAAGAGCGCGAAACCATCGAGGACGTGATCGAGCCCTACCTGATCCAGCAAGGCTACCTGCAGCGCACGCCGCGCGGACGCATCGCCACCCTGGCCGCCTACCGCCACCTGGGCGTGGCCCCGCGTGTCGGTGCCGAGGGCTTGTTTAACGAGTAGGCAGCGGCTACGCCGGTATTGCCCTACAGCTTGAGTTCCAGGCGCAGGCCCCAGTTGAGTTTGGAGGCGTTGGCGTTCTGGTTCTCCTGGCTTTGCCCGCCATAGACCAGGGTGTTGGTGTCAAGGTAATTGCGCGGCAGCATGTTGTTGGCGCTCAGGCGCAACTGGGCGCTGGGGTTGATGGTCCACAGCGCAAAGGCGTCGGTTACCACCTTGGCGCCCATGCTGACGCTTTGCAGGTCGCTGAGCTGGGTCTCGTAACCCGGCGTGATGTTGATGCTGGCACCCAGGCTGATGGGCAGGCTGCGCAGCTTGTAGTCCGCGCCAAAGTTGGCCGTGCCTGCGGGTTGGCCTTCGAGCCGGTTGTTCGGGCCGGGCACGTTGTCTACGGCCGAGTTGAAGAAGCTCAGGTTGGCGCGCCAGGAAACCGGCGGCGCGTCGTCCCACATTTCGTCCAGGCGGAACTTGGCTTCAAGTTCCACGCCCTGGGTGACGGCATGGCCCACGTTCTGCGGGCGCGAGACCCAGCGCGGCTGGTCCGACCACGACACGTTTTCCAGCGCAATCACGCTGCGCATCAGGTCGCTGATGTGGCGGTAGAACAGGTTCACGCTGAGCATGCCGCCCTTGGTGAGGTAGCTCTCGTAGGCCAGCTCCACGCCTGAGGCCAGTTCGGGCCGCAGGTTGGGGTTGCCTGCGCGGTCGGGGCTGCCAATCTCGTTGGCGCCGTTGGGAAAGCGTTGCGACAGCGTGGGCCGCGCAATCAGGTCCGACAGGGCGGCCGACTTGTAGCTGCGGGTCAGGCTGGCGCGCCACTGGTTGTGGCTGCTCTCGTTGGGCTTCCAGGTGGCGTGCAGCAGGGGCGTGACCACACTGCTGAGGTTGCTGGCCTGGTAGCTGGCGCTGTCGCTACGCGTCTCAATGCCCTCCCAGCGCACACCGGCGTAGGCCGAGATCTGCTTGCTCACGGTCCACTCGTCTTGCACATAGGCCGCCATGCGCTGCGTGGAGGCGTCCAGCGCGTCGCCAAATTCGGTCAGGATGGGCGTGCCGTCCTGCAGCGTGCTGCGGCTTTGCGTGCGCGTGCTGCTGTCGAGTTCAAGGCCGCCCACCAGGCTGTGGTTGTCGCCCCACTGGTAGGCGAGCTTGCCGTTGAGCGTCCAGTTGTCGTCGCGTGAATTGGTTTGGTCGTCAACCCGGCGCGTGACGGTACGGGCGGCGTCGTATTCCTGGCGCAGGCCGGTGCTGTCGTAGTTGCTTTGGCCCAGGCCCGCGCGCAGGTCCAGCCGGGTAGCTTCTCCCAAGCGCTTTTGCCATTGCAGGTTGGTGCGCGCCATGCCAAAGCGGCTGCTGCCGTCGCTCACGTAGCTGGCATAGGGTTGATCAATCACAGCGCCCGGGACTTGCTCCAACTGGTGCTGGGTGCGCGAGGTGCTTTGGGACATCATCAGAAACGGCATCAGGATCAGCGTTTCGCCCTCGCCCAGCGTCATTTGCACGCGGCCATTGAGGTGCAGGCCGTCGCGCTGGCTTTGGTAGGTTCCGGTTTCATGCTGGTCGAGCACGTTGGCACCACTGGCCAGGTCGGTCCAGCGTGTGCGCAGGTCGAAATCGTCGGCGCTGTTGCTGTGGTTGAGCGTTGCGGTCAGGGTATAGGCGATCTGCTCGCCGATCTTGTCGTTGCGCGTCCACGATGCCATTGGCGACACGCGGTCTTCCTCCATGCCCAGTCCCAGGCGTACTTCGTTGAGCCGACGCTTGAGCGCTTCCTTGAGAACGATGTTGATGGTGCCCGCCACCGCGCGCGCGCCGTATTCGGCGGTAGGTGCGCGCATGATTTCGATGCGCTCGACCTGATCCGGCGGCAGGTCGCTGAGCGAAAAGCCTGGCGGCATGCGCTCGCCGTTGACCAGAATCTGGGTGTAGCCACCGCCCATGCCGCGCATGCGCACATCGCCACCGCGACCCGGACGCCCACCCGAGGTCACGCCGGGCAGGCGCTTGAGCACTTCGCTCACCGAACTGTCGCCAAAGCGTTCAATCTCTTCGCGCCCGATCACGATCTTGGATGCGGTCGATGTGCGCCGCTGCTCGGCGTCGCTGGCCGTGCCGGTGATCTCCACACGCTGCAGTTGCCCGCCGTCCTTGGCCGATGGACTGGGTGCCCTGGTGGCGGCAGGCGGCTCGGGCTCGGACGGCGGTGCCTGCTGCGCCAGTGCCTGTGTTGCCCAAGCGGCGGCCAGGCACACGGCCAGGGAAGTCTTGCGGGGGAAGGAAACAGTGCGCAACGGTTTAGCGGTCATGAAGGACAACGATCTGTGGAAACACAGTCCGTGGGAATTGTAGAAGCCGAAAAAGTTCCATCGGGGCCTAATCGCCCTCGCCAACCCGCTTGCGCTGCATCTTTACATTGCTTCGCTCGGTCTTGCTGTCCAGGCGCTTGAGTTGGGAACTACGGCTGGGCTTGGTCGGCTTGCGCGGCTTGGGCGGCACGGCCACGCTGTCCACCAGCGCCTGCAGGCGCGCCAGGGCATCGAGCTTGTTGAACTCCAGGCTGCGGCTGGCCTGCGCCTTAATGACTACCACGCCTTCTTGGGTGATGCGCTGGTCGCTTATGGCCAGCAGGCGCTGCTTGATGTCCTCAGGCAACGAGGCAGCGGCGATGTTGTAGCGCAGATGGACTGCGTTGGAGACCTTGTTGACGTTCTGTCCCCCCGCGCCCTGGGCACGGATGGCGGTAAATTCAACCTCGTCCTCAAGGACCTGGATCGCTGGCGCGGACATGGTGGACGATCAGCATTTGTGCAGCGTAGTAGGTCGCCAGAATCCACAGCGGCGCCAGTGCTATGGGGCTGACAAACTTGTTGATGGCAATCAGCGTGTCGCTGAGCATGAAGACGCAAGTGCCCAGCGCCACAGAGCGCGCTGCCGGTGTGCCGAGCACCGTGGCGCGGCCAACGGCTTGCGACGCCATCAGCGCGATCACGCACACATAGGTTGCCACGGCCGCCTTGAGAACGCTGTCACCCAGGCCCGGCCAGACCCAGGCGTAAATCAGCGCGCCGGTGCCAAACACCGCTACCAATCCCCGGCGGCTGGGAAACCAGCGCTGGCCCTGGCGCAGCAGCACCAGGTAGAACAGGTGCGCCACCAGGAATGACGCCAGCCCGGGGATGAAATAGTCGCCCGGCAGCATCAGGAATACATCCCCGGCCAGAGAAAAAACCAGTGCCGCTTCCAGCAGAAGGTCGGCACGCGTAACGCCGCCCGAGCTTCTGGCGCGCACTGCCACGAAAACAATGGCAATCAGCATCGTCAGCGGCTTGAAAAACAGGTGGCCGCCGACAATCCCCAGCGCTGACAGCGCGGTCAGCGTGGCGCTGAGCAAGGTCAGCACTTCGAGCCAGTGCAGTCGAGCCGCAATGGGGAAAGTGCGGGTGTTGTTCATGCGCTGATTTCGTCCAGGCTGGCGTCGTCCAGATGCCGGGTGTCGCCCCAGCCCACCAGCGTGAGCGATTCGGGCGTCCACAGCAGGCGGTTGATGGAAGCGTTGCCCAGGTCCCAGGTACGCGGGGCCGAAATATCCTGCTGCGTGGCCAGGCGGTAGAGCGCGTCCATGATGCCGCCGTGCGCCACCAGCACAATCTGCTCGCCCAGGTGGCGACTGGCCAGCTCGGTCACGGTGTGGGCCACGCGCTGGCGCAGTTGCACCAGGGTCTCGCCGCCCTCGGGGGCAAATTCGGGGTCGCGCTGGCGCCAGCGGCGCGAGGCTTCGGGCCACTCGGTGGCAATCTGCGCGTAGGTCAGGCCTTCAAAAATGCCAAAGCCGCGTTCACGCAGGCCAATGGCCAGTTGCACCTGGCGCGCTTCGGGGTTGGCGGCACGCTCGGCAATTGCACAGGCCGTGCTGTGGGCGCGGCGCAGGTCGCTGGCGTAAATGGCGTCAATCTCTTCATCGGCCAGCGCGTCGGCCACGCGTTGCGCCTGCCATTGGCCGTGCGCGTTGAGGTCTACGTCGAGCTGGCCCTGGATGCGGGTGTCCACGTTCCAGGCGGTCTCGCCATGGCGCACGGCAATGATGCGGGTGGCCGTGCTCATAGCGTCACCACCTGCACGCCGGGCAGCGGCGCGGGCGCAAACTCTTCCCTATCAAAAGCCTTGTCGCCTTGCGCATCGGCCACGCCGGTGGTCTGGATGTTCTTGAAGTCGTAGTGGCGCTCGTCCATCAGGTGCGAGGGCACCACGTTTTGCAGCGCCGTGAACATGGTCTCGGTGCGCCCCGGGTATTGGCGCTCCCACTGCTGCATCATGCGCTTGACTTCCTGGCGCTGCAGGTTGTCCTGGCTGCCGCACAGGGTGCAGGGGATGATCGGGAATTGGCGGTGCTCGGCCCAGCGCGTGAGGTCTTTCTCGGCCACGTAGGCCAGCGGACGGATCACGATGTGGTCGCCGTCGTCGCTCACCAGCTTGGGCGGCATGCCCTTGAGTTTGCCGGCAAAGAACATGTTGAGAAAAAACGTCTGCAGCATGTCGTCGCGGTGGTGGCCCAGGGCGACCTTGGTGATCTTGAGCTGGTCGGCCACGCTGTACAGAATGCCCCGGCGCAAGCGGCTGCACAGGCTGCACATGGTCTTGCCCTCAGGCACGATTTTCTTGACGATGCTGTAGGTGTCCTGCGTCTCGATGTGGTACTCGATGCCCAGGGTCTTGAGGTAGGCCGGCAGGATGTGGTCGGGAAAGCCGGGCTGCTTCTGGTCGAGATTGACGGCAATGAGATCAAAGTGGATCGGCGCGCGCTGCTGCAGCTTGAGCAGGATGTCGAGCATGCCAAAGCTGTCCTTGCCGCCCGAAACGCAGACCATGACGCGGTCGCCCTCTTCAATCATGTTGAAGTCCATGACGGCCTGGCCGACCTGGCGGCACAAGCGCTTTTCGAGCTTGTGCGTCTCGCGCTCAATCCTGGCACGGTCCGGCACGCTGGCCGTGTGCGGTTCAATCCCGACGGTATTCACATTCATCCTTGTTCGCCAAACCTAAGGGGCACAGCCCCTCCACGCAGCCGCTATTTTCGCCGACTATTGCCTGGACTGCTCGGGTTGTGCTCGATTCGCCAAGCTCTGTAGCTGGCGATGCATGGAGAGTTGGCGCGCCAGCAAGGGGCAGTGGGGCCGGATCACGACTGGGAGGGTGGTGAGTTTGCCTCTGGTGAGTTTGCGCCAGTGAGGGGCAATGGGGTCGGATCACGATTCAGGACCAGGGTCTTGCCGGAGACCCACAACGCCGAACGAAATCGTGCTCTGACCCCAGGGCGCCGGTGTGGCCGGAGGAAATTTCCACTGCTAACAGGGCCTCGCCGTCGCCGGAGAAAGACACCGTTCTCAACCGAATGTGGCAGGGCTGGTGGACCGGGCATCCGTTCTCTGGCCCACGCTCGCCGTT
>CAIPBW010000442.1 GCA_903863395.1 uncultured beta proteobacterium | reverse complement strand
TTTTGAATTGATCAACAACAGACATGGTGGAGCCTTTTCAATGAACTATTGATCTTTGCGGAATTCAAGACGCTGCTTTCGTAAGCGTGAGGCCTTGCCACTTCGTCATCGCGAGGCCGCGCCCCTTCGTCATCGCGAGGCCGAAGGCCGTGGCGATCCATGACTTCATGCCCGCATGGATTGCCGCGCTGCGCTCGCAATGACAGCCAATGGACATGGATTGCCGCGCTGCGCTCGCAATGACGGGGGAATACTCCCAATGACCGTGGGGAACAACTCGCGAGAACAAATCGGACTGTCATGGTTTATGGATTTCTGGCTAGGCACAAATGTTGAGGAACTGCGGAGTCTGCGCCAGTGCGCGCAGGTTGATCTCCTGCCAGGACTCTGCGGACGCGTCCATCAGACGGTTGCCGAAATAGGCTGGTGCGCCCATCTGCGCGCCTTGCGACGAAATGAAGGCATCGGCGCCGCGCAAACCCACCAGACTATCGACCTGCAAGGCACAGTTGACTTCCATGGCGCTGTTGAGCGTGACCACGCTGGCTTGCGGCGCGCTCGGCGGCAATGCGCCTGCAGCTTGCCCCGCCACCACAAAGGTGGCCAGATCAACCACGCCAAACAAGCCGCCCCGGATATTGATGACGCCGCGAAACCAGGGCTGCGCGTAGGGTACGTGCTGCAGGTTGGCCAGCGCAAAAATCTCGCCCGCCTGGGCCAGTGGAAACAGAAATCCCATGCCGCGCGTGCGCACCGCCAGCCAGGCCACGGGCACCCCCTCGGTACGGGCCGCCTGGAGTCGGCTGGCCAGTCGAGTTTGCAGTTCCCTGAGTGCTTCGCGGTTGGCCATGGGTAGGTGTGCAATCAGCCCAGGGCGCTGATCTTGCTGAGCAGCTCGCCCGCGTTGACCGGCTTGGTGATGTAGTCGCGCGCGCCCTGGCGCATGCCCCAGACGCGATCGGTCTCCAGGCTCTTGCTGCTGCAAATGATGATCGGGATCTCGGCGTACGCAGGCGTGCGGTTGATCGAGCGTGTGAGTTGAAAGCCGTTTTGCCCGGGCATGACCACATCCATCAGGATCAGTTCGGGCAACTCTTCGGCCAGACGCTTGAAGGCTTCTTCGGCGTTTTCAGCGGTGCGCACCTGGTAGCCGTGCTTGTGCAGCAACTCGGTCATGAACATCAACTCGGTCTTGGAGTCGTCCACTACCAGCACTTTCTTGATCGCCATCAGGCCACTCCCTGCAGACTGGCACCGTACTGCTGCACGGCTTGCAGCAACTGGTCTTTGGTAAAGGGCTTGGTGAGGTATTCCTCGGCACCCACCATGCGGCCGCGCGC
This sequence comes from uncultured beta proteobacterium, assembly GCA_903863395.1. Taxonomy (GTDB): domain Bacteria; phylum Pseudomonadota; class Gammaproteobacteria; order Burkholderiales; family Burkholderiaceae_C; genus Allorhodoferax. The sequence continues at coordinate 2,230 of CAIPBW010000442.1, read as the reverse complement.
CTTGTCAAAAACACCGTCCTTGGACGAGAGCATCACCACCGGCAGCCCGGCAAACTTGGCGTTGCGCTTGATGATGGCGCAGGTCTGGTAGCCGTCCAGGCGCGGCATCAGGATGTCGCAAAACACCAGTTGCGGCTGGTAGTCGTTGACCTTGGCCAGCGCGTCAAAACCGTCCTCGGCCAGCATCACGTCGTGACCGGCCTGCTTGAGGAAGATTTCGGCGCTGCGCCGAATGGTGTTGCTGTCGTCGATGACCAGCACTTTGAAAGTGGGGTTTTCGTTGCTCACAAGGCCTCTCTCTTGATCAGTCACGCAGCCCGCCGACACACTGATGGGCGCGCCGCACTGGCACTCTCAAATTTGAACCATCTCAAAGTCTTCCTTGCGCGCGCCGCATTCTGGACAGGTCCAGTTCATGGGCACCTCGGCCCAGCGCGTGCCCGGCGCGATTCCGTGTTCGGCGTCGCCCGCAGACTCGTCATATATCCAACCGCAAATAAGACACATCCAGGTCATGGGTTCGCTCACAGCTTATAGGGCCTTCGAATAGAATGCAAACATTGTAGGCAGTAACGACAACCTGCGTGGCGCATGCCGGAATATGGCATTGTGCCCGACGGCCAACCCAAAAAAGACACACCGATGTCGGCATCCCCCGCCCCCAGCACCGAAGAAGAAGACCTCGACGACAGCCCCAGCGCTTGCGTCATGGTCTTCAATGCCAACGACCCCAGCGGCGCAGCCGGCATCACTGCCGACGTGACCGCCATTGCCTCGGTGGGCGCGCACGCGCTGCCCATCCTGACAGGGGCCTACGCCCGTGACACGGCCGAGGTGGTGGACCACTATTGCATGGACGACGAAGCGGTGACCGAGCAGGCCCGCACCATCCTGGAAGACGTGCCGGTGCAGGTGTTCAAGGTGGGCTTTGTCGGCTCGGCAGAAAACCTCAGCGCCATCGCCGAATTGGCCTCCGATTACGCCGATGTACCCCTGCTGGCCTACATGCCCGACCTGTCATGGTGGGAGGACGATCAGATCGATCAATACCAGGATGCCTGTAACGAACTGTTACTCCCTCAGACCACCGTGTTGGTTGGCAACCACAACACTTTGGCGCGCTGGCTGCTGCCGGACTGGAGTTCGCAGCGCAGCCCGTCGCCGCGCGACATCGCCCGCGCGGCCAACGAGTTTGGCGTGCCCTACACCCTGGTGACCGGCATCGCCCTGCCCGACCAGTTTATTGAGAACGTACTCTGCACCCCCGCTGCCGTGCTGTGCAGCAACAAGTTTGAGCGCTTTGAGGCGGTGTTCACCGGTGCGGGTGACACGCTGACTGCCGCCCTGGCCGCGCTGATTGCCAGCGGGGTCGAACTCTCCGAAGCCACCACCGAGGCACTGAGCTACCTGGACCGCTGCCTGGCCAGCGGTTTTCGCCCCGGCATGGGCAACGTGGTGCCGGACCGCCTGTTCTGGGCCAAACCGGACGGCGATGACGACGACGACGAGCAAGCATCCGAATCCAACTTTGAAATCTCTCCCAATGACACACGACACTGACCGCAATCTGCAACTGTTTCAACGCGCCCAAAAGGTCATCCCCGGCGGCGTCAATTCCCCGGTGCGCGCCTTCAAGGCAGTGGGCGGCACACCGCGCTTTGTGGCGCGTGCGCAAGGTGCCTATTTCTGGGACGCCAACAACCAGCGCTACATCGACTACATCGGCTCGTGGGGCCCGATGATTTTGGGCCATGGCCACCCTGCGGTGGTGGAGGCGGTGCAAAAGGCAGTACTTGAAGGTTTTTCGTTTGGCGCACCGACCGAGCGCGAAGTCGAACTGGCCGAAGAAATCCTGAGCCTGGTGCCCTCCATGGACATGGTGCGGCTGGTGAGCTCGGGCACCGAAGCGGGCATGAGCGCCATCCGGCTGGCACGCGGCGCCACCGGGCGCAGCAAGCTGATCAAGTTTGAAGGCTGCTACCACGGCCATGCCGACGCGCTCCTGGTCAAGGCCGGCTCGGGCCTTGCCACCTTTGGCAACCCCACCAGCGCCGGTGTGCCGCCCGAAGTGGTGCAGCACACGCTGGTGCTGGAGTACAACAACGTGGCCCAGCTCGAAGAAGCCTTTGCCCTGCACGGCAAGGAACTGGCGTGCCTGATCATCGAGCCGATTGCGGGCAACATGAACTTTGTGCGCGCCTCGCTGCCCTTCATGCAGCGCTGCCGCGAG
>CAIPBW010000441.1 GCA_903863395.1 uncultured beta proteobacterium | reverse complement strand
GTCAGCGGGGCTTCGTGCGTTGGGCGCTTGAGCCAGTGCAGCATGGCCAGGCCACCTATGCCGAAGCGCAACCACGCCAGCAGAAAAACGGGCAGGGCAGCAACCAGCGGCTTGGACAGCGCCACATAACTGCCCACCAGCGCCATGCTCAGCGCAAGAAAACAATAGGCGACCCAGCGCGGCGGCGCGCTGGCAGTCAATTCGGGGGAGTTCATTGCAGCGGGGATTTTCAAGCACGCGATCATGCCTGACTTTTATGCCGCTTCTTGCGATCCCCCTGTAGCCGTCCTACAAGCGCACGCGTCCCACGAGCAGTCATCGCGAGGCCGCCAGGCCGTGGCGATCCATGACTTCATGCCGACATGGATTGCCGCGCTTCGCTCGCAATGACGAAATTGATGCATGGAAAGCGCTTGGCAGTGGCTTGCGCCGTTGTGCGCCAATTGGCACCAGCCCACCGGGCCACAATAGGGTAACGTCGGCACTGCCGCACAAGGACGCATACACCATGGCCACTGGACACTTTGCATACGCCAACAACTGCAACCGCTTTATGGGCGTGCTTGAACTCGGGACGCAGCCGTTTGCCGTGGTTGGCGTGCCGTTTGACGGTGCCGTCACCCACCGCCCTGGTGCGCGCTTTGCGCCGCAGGAGGTGCGTCGCGCCTCGCTCATGCTGTGTGACGGAATGCACCCTCACTTTGACGTAACCCCCCTGGGCGTGACCGGCGACGCGCTCGACATGTGCCTGCCCAACGCCTCGCCGCTGGCGGCGGTACGCGCCGAAATTGAACGGCAGGCTGCCGAGTTGATGGCACAGCACCACTGCGTTTTTATCGGCGGCGACCATTCGGTCACCTTGGCCCTGTTACGCGCAGCCAAGGCGCGCCACGGCGCGCTGGCGCTGATTCACTTTGACGCCCACTGCGACACCTGGAGCGACCATTTTGGCGAACCCTCGGGCCACGGCACCTGGACCTATGAAGCACTACAGGAAGGGCTGGTGGTGCCCGCGCAAACGGTACAGATCGGCCTGCGCTCCAGCGGTGAGCGCGCGGTGCGCGAATACGTGCAGACCCAGGGCGGTCTGATTTTGACGGCGCGCGCATTGCGCGGGCGCGATGGGGACGGTTTGGCCGACGACATTGCGCGCATCAGGCAACGCATCGGCAATACGCCGTGCTACCTGACGCTGGACATCGATTGCCTCGACCCGGCCTTTGCGCCCGGCACCGGAACGCCCGAGCCCGGCGGCATGACCAGTTCCCAGGTGCTGACCTTTCTGGAAGAACTCGCGGGGCTGAACTTTATTGGCATGGACTGCGTCGAGGTGGCGCCAGCCTACGACCATGCCGAACTCACCAGCAACGCCGCAGCAACCTTTATCTGGACCTACTTGTGCGGACAAATCGCCAAGCGTGCCGCCAGCCCCGCCGCTTGAGAGACGCCATGCTGCTTCAATCCGACACCCAACTCAACCAAAACAGCTATTACGAGGCCAGTGTCCAGCGCGACCCGGTGGGCCCGGCCTTGCAGGGCGACATCCAGGCCGATGTGCTGGTGGTTGGCGCGGGCTACACCGGGCTGTCGGCGGCGATTGAACTGGCCCAGCGCGGCTACCGGGTGGTAGTGCTGGAGGCGCAGCGCATTTGTGGCAGCGCGTCCGGGCGCAACGGCGGCCAGGCGATTGCCGGCTTTGCCTGCGGGCAAGAGCCTTTCGAGACGCAACTCGGCAAAGACCAAGCTAGATTGGCGTGGGAGATGTCGCTGGAGTCGGTGCGAATCATTGACGAGCGCATTGCCCAGTTTGACATTGCCTGCGACCGTGTCAACGGTTACCTGTACGTGGCCGACTCCGAGCGCAAGGCGCGCGCGCTCGAAGCCGATATGGCGGCTCTGGAAAAGCACTACGGTCTGGCGTCGCAGTTTGCGCGCGGCGCGCAGGTGCAGGATTACATCCAAAGCCCACGCTACTGCGCCAGCGCCTACGAAAGCATCTCGGGCCACCTGCACCCACTCAAGTACGGGCTAGGGCTGGCGCGCGCGGCGCGCTCGCTGGGGGTGCAGATTTTTGAGGACTGTGCCGTCACCCGGTTGGAGCGCGGTGCGCAGTTGTTGGCGCACACCGCGCAGGGCAAGGTGCGCGCGTCGTTTGGCATTCTGGCGGGCAACTGCATGTTGGCCGAGTATGGCGCGGCGCTGGCCCCCGAAATATCGGCGCGCATCATGCCCGTGGGCACCTACATGATCAGCACCGCGCCGCTCGATGCGGCCTTGTGTCGCAAGCTGATTCCGAGCGATGCGGCGGTTTGCGACAACAATTTCGTGCTCGACTACTTCCGCTTCAGTGCCGACCACCGCATGCTCTTTGGCGGGCGGGTGAGTTACTCCACGCGCACGCCAACCAATTTGCAGGCGGTGATGGAAAAGCGCCTGGGCCAGGTATTTCCGGCGCTGCGCGGCGTGCCCACCGAGTACGTGTGGGGGGGCTTTGTCGATATCAGCATGAACCGCGCGCCCGACTTTGGTCGCGTGGGCCGCAACCTGTATTACCTGCAAGGCTTTAGCGGCCACGGTGTGGCGCTCACCGGCCTGGCCGGGCGCTTGGTGGCGCAGGCCGTCTGCGGGCAGTCCGAGCGCTTTGATGTGTTTGCCAAATTGCAGCACCACCGCTTTCCCGGCGGGCCACTGCTGCGCACCCCCAGCCTGGTGCTGGGCATGGCCTACCACCGCCTGATGGACGCCTTTTAGCCCGCGTAGTTGGCTTCAGGAAGTGCGGCCGCGCAGTTCCAGCGTGATCACACGTGCCAGCACCGGGCCCCAGTGTGCGATGTCTGCCATGGCTGCGTAGCCGTAGCCGATGACCAGGCCGCGCGCGTCTTGGCGTTGCAGGCAGTAGGCGGAGAGTGCGCGCACGGTCAGCCCCTTGTCGGCAATCGCCTGGGCCAGCGCCTTGTCGTCCACGCTGTCGGGCAGACGCAGGCACAGGTGCAGACCTTGCTCCGCGCCGGTGATCCTGGCCCCCTCGGCCAGACAGGGCTGCAAGGCTTCGAGCAGGCATTGGCGGCGCTGCGCGTAACCGGCGCGGGCGCGGCGCAGGGCGCTGGAGAAGTGCCCCATTTCAATGAACTCGGCCAGCGCAGCCTGTAGCGGCATCTGGCCGGGGCGGTTGAGGTCGTAGTGCGCCTGCTTGAAGGCCGACACCAGACGCTTGGGCACCACCAGATAGCCCAGCTTGAGCCCCGGATAGAGCACCTTGGAAAACGACCCGAGGTAGAGCACGCGCTGCTCCTGGTCGAGCCCGGCTAGCGATGAAATCGGCGGGCCGCTGAAGCGGAATTCACTGTCGTAGTCGTCTTCCAGAATCCAGGCCTGGTGCGTGCGTGCGATGTCCAGCAATTGCTGACGCCGCGCCAGCGACATCACAGCGCCGGTGGGGTATTGGTGCGAGGGCGTGGTGTAGATCAGGCGCGGCGGCGCACGCTGGTCGGCGCTCGTAGGCGCCATGCCTTGCCCGTCCACGGGCACGGCGTGGGTTTGCAGCCCGGTTGCCATGAACGCCTTCACGGCGCCCCAGTAGGCCGGGTCTTCCAACCAGACGGTGTCGCCGTGGTCGGCAAGCAACTGGGCGCACAGTTCGAGCGACTGCTGGGTGCCACTGGTGATGATGACCTGGTCGGAGTCCAGCGGCACGCTGCGAAACACGCGCAGGTACTCGGCCACAGCGCGGCGCAGTGGGGCGTACCCGCCGGAGTAGCTGTAGTCCAGCATTTCCGGGTAGGTCATGCGCCAGTGCTTGTTTTGCAGACGTTGCCACAGCGCCACCGGAAAGGCGCTGAAATCGGCGATGCCCGGTGCAAACGGCTGGATTTCGAGCTGCGTTGCGCAAAAGGTGGTGGACAACGCGCTGCCGCGTTGCGACAGGTCGGAGCTATGGGTGTTCGCGTGGCCGCTCGCGCTGCGCGTCTGCGTGCGCGGCAGGTTGTCGTTGACGTAGGTGCCGCTGCCTACGCGGCTGACCAGGTAGCCCTCGACGCTGAGTTGGTTGAGCGCGGCCACCACGGTATTGCGCGAGAGCTGCAGATCCTGGGTGAGCTCGCGGCTGGAGGGTAGGCGGTCACCGGCGCTGATCTTGTTGTCGAGCATGGCGCGGCGCAGCGCTTCGTACAACTGGCGGTGCAGTGGCATGCCGCCTTGTTGGTTGAGAGCCGTCATTTCGGTCAGCAGAAGTTCGGACAGCATGTGTGGTGAATAGCAAGTGGCACCTTGGGGTTGCCGCAAATGGCTCCCTCGGAAATCCAATTCTGCCTCACAATGGAAAAAAAATTCGGAGACTTTCGAGCGCATGATGCATCTGCGGGCGCAAATCTTGACGGGTTTCCTGTTTCGGTTCCGAAACTGCAAATGGACCATAAACCGCAGTTTCGTCACTGCGAGGAGCGAAGCGACGCGGCAGTCCATGTCTGAAGGTATTCCTGCATGGATCGCCACGGCCTTCGGCCTCGCGATGACGAGGGGAGGGTGGCCTCGCGATGACGAGGGAGTGTGGCTTCGCGATAGCGAAAGTGGCGGTGCGGATCATGGAGAGCGCATTCAGTCAGTCAACGGCAGCAACACGGTCGCCACCGGCGGCCAGGAGATAGGTATGAGCGACAAAAAGACAATGACCTTCAACGATCTGGAGCAGTGGCTCAACGAGCGACGGGTGACCGAGGTCGAATGTCTGGTGCCCGACTTGACCGGGGTGGCGCGCGGCAAGATTCTGCCCCGTGCCAAATTCACCGAAGACCGTGGCATGCGTCTACCCCAGGCGATTGTGGCCATGGGCGTGACCGGTGAATTTCCCGAGAGCGGCCCCTACTACGACGTAATTGATCCGGTGGACCGCGACATGCAGTTGCGCCCCGACCCCTCGTCGGTGCGGATTGTTCCCTGGGCCACCGACCCCACCGCGCAGGTGGTGCACGACTGCTTCAACCACGCTGGCCAACTGGTGCCGTTTGCGCCGCGCAGTGTGCTGCGCCGCGTCTGCGACCTGTACGCCGCTGAGGGCTTGCAGCCCATCGTTGCGCCCGAGCTGGAGTTTTACCTGACCGCGCGCAATACCGACCCCGACATTCCGCTCAAGGCCCCGGTGGGGCGCAGCGGGCGCGCCGAGACCTCGCGCCAGGCGTACAGCATCGACGCGGTGAACGAATTCGATCCGCTGTTTGAAGAGATTTACGACTACGCCGACAAGATGGAGTTGAACGTTGACACCTTGATCCATGAGGTTGGCGCGGGCCAGATGGAAATCAACTTCTTCCACAACCACCCGCTGGGGCTGGCCGATGAAGTGTTCTTCTTCAAGCGCACGGTGCGTGAGGCGGCGTTGCGCCACGACATGTACGCCACCTTCATGGCCAAGCCGATTGCCGGTGAGCCCGGCAGCGCCATGCACGTGCACCAAAGCATTGTGGACGTGGCCAGTGGCAAGAACATCTTCAGCAACGAAGACGGCTCGCCTTCCGACGCCTTCATGTACTACATCGGTGGCCTGCAGCGCTATATTCCGGCGGCGATGGTGCTGGTGGCTCCCTACGTCAACAGCTACCGGCGTCTGTCGCGCAATATGGCGGCCCCCATCAACATCGAGTGGGGCTACGACAACCGCACCTGCGGCATCCGCTCGCCGATCTCGTCCCCGGCAGCGCGGCGCATTGAAAACCGCGTGATTGGGGCCGACGCCAACCCCTATATCGCCATGGCCATGACGTTGGCCTGTGGCTACCTGGGGCTGAAGAACAAGATCAAGCCCAAGCCCGAAATGAAGGGCGATGCCTACCTGTCGCCTTACGCGCTGCCGCGCAGCCTGGGCGAGTCGCTCGACTGGCTGGCCAAGGAATCGGACCTGCACGAAGTGCTGGGTAAGGAATTCATCACCGTGTACTCCGAGATCAAGGAACTGGAGTCCGACGAGTTCATGAAAGTCATTTCGCCGTGGGAGCGCGAGCACCTGCTGCTGCACGTTTGAAACATCACACCACCCCCCGTACCGGAACAATGCCATGAAGCCAGCCATCGATACCGCCGACATCCAAGCCCAGGACAGTGCGCACTTTCTGCACCCGTTCACCGATTTCAAGGATCTGAACCAACGTGGTGCACGCGTGATGACGCGTGCCGAAGACATCTACGTCTGGGACTCCGAAGGCCGACGCGTACTCGACGCCATGAGTGGCTTGTGGTGCGTCAACGTGGGCTATGGACGCAAGGAAATTGCCGATGCCGCCTACCAGCAGATGATGGCGCTGCCCTACTACAACAGCTTTTTCCAGACCACCAACGTTCCCGCCACCCGACTGGCAGCCAAACTGGCATCGCTGGCGCCGGACGTAGGCGAGCGCAGCTTCAAACACGTTTTCTACTCGTCCAGCGGCAGCGAAAGCAACGACTCCAACGTGCGCATGGTGCGCCGTTACTGGGACCTGCTGGGCCAGCCGCAGCGCAAGATCATCATTGGCCGCATCAACGGCTACCACGGCAGCACCATGGCGGGCGCATCGCTTGGCGGCATGAGCGGCATGCACGCGCAGGGCGACCTGCCCATTCCCAACATCACGCACATCGACCAACCCTATTTCTTCGAGAATGGCCGCCCGGGCGAGAGCGAAGAGGCGTTTGGGCTGCGCGCTGCCGGTTGGCTGGAAGAGAAAATTCTGGAGCTGGGTGCCGACAAGGTGGCGGCCTTTATTGCCGAGCCGGTGCAGGGCGCGGGTGGTGTGATCATTCCGCCATCCACCTACTGGCCGGAGATTCAGCGCATTGTGGACAAATACGGCATCCTGCTGATCAGCGACGAAGTGATTTGCGCCTTTGGCCGCCTGGGCCACTGGTTTGCCTACGAGAAGTTTGGCTACAAGCCCGATCTGGTGACCTTTGCCAAGGCCGTTACCAGCGGCTACATCCCCTTAGGGGGCGTGCTGGTGGGCAATCGCGTGGCCGACGTACTGATCGAAAAGGGTGGCGAGTTCAACCACGGCTACACCTACAGCGGCCACCCCGTGGCGTGCGCGGTGGCGCTGGCCAACCTCGACATCATGGAGCGCGAGCAACTGCCCCAGCGTGTGCGCGACGACATTGGCCCCTACCTGGCCAAGCGGTTTGAGGAACTCAAGGCCCACCCCCTGGTGGGTGACGCGCAGACCTGCGGCTTTGTGGGTGGCATGGTGTTGGTGAAAAACAAGCAGACCCGCGAAACCTTCAACCCGGACCTGGGCGTTGGCATGGTCTGCCGTGGGCATTGTTTTGGCAACGGGCTGATCATGCGCGCTGTGGGCGACCGCATGATCATCGCCCCGCCGCTCACCATGACCCACGCCCAAATTGACGAAATGATGGCCTTGATCGTGAAGTGCCTGGACCTGACGTACGCCGATGCCCAAAGTAAAGGATGGTTGGCATAGGGATTGCATGTAGTCAGATGTCCTCAGAATGGCAGTAGTATTCGCGCTGGGGTGTGGTTTTTTTTGTAACTGGGTGTAGTCACCGTCGTTGTTTTCATAACACTAGGAGAATGAATTGGGCACAGCACTTTGCAAACATTGGATGGGCAAGCTCTTTGGAGGGCTGGCAGTCGCCGGTTTGATGACTTTTGCGGCCAGCGCGCTGGCCCAGGAGGAAAAAGTCCTCAACATCTACAACTGGTCGGACTACATTGGTGACGACACGTTGGCCAATTTCGAGAAGGAAACCGGTATCAAGGTGCGATACGACACCTACGACAACAATGAAATCCTGCACGCCAAGCTGGTAGCGGGTAAAACGGGTTACGACATCGTGGTTCCGTCTTCCACCTTCGCACGCTTGCAGATCGACGGCGGCCTGTTGATGAAGCTCGACAAGGCGCAGTTGCCCAACCTCAAGAACTACGACGCCGACATTCAGGCGCAGATTGCCAAAATCGACCCGGGCAACCAGTACCTGGTGAACTGGTTGTGGGGCTATACCACCATTGGCATCAACACCGCCAAGGTCAAGGCCGCCCTGGGGGCAGAACCCATGCCTGCCAACGTATGGGACCTGTTCTTCAATCCCAAATACATCAGCAAACTCAAGAGTTGCGGCGTGTCGGTACTCGACAGCGCAACCGAAGTCTTGCCCGCTGCTCTGCACTACCTGCACAAGGATGCGTTCAGCCGCAATCCTGGCGACTACCAGGAAGCTACGGCGCTACTCAAATCGGTGCGCCCCTACGTCACCCTGTTCAGTTCATCGGGCTACATCAACGACATGGCCAGCGGCTCGATCTGCCTGTCGCTGGGATGGAACGGCGACATCAACATCGCCCGCGCCCGCGCCATTGAGGGCAAGACCGGTCAGGATGTGGTGGCCACTGTGCCCAAAGATGGTGCAGTGCTGTTTTTTGACATGATGGCTATTCCCGCTGACGCTGCGCACCCCAAGAACGCCATGGCGTTCATGAACTACATCATGCGCCCGGAGGTACAGGCCGCCATCACCAACAAGGTGAAGTACGCCAACGCAAATGCCGCATCCAAGAAGTTCATCAAGCCTGAAATTGCCAACAACCCGTCGTCCTATCCAACGGCTGCGGAAATGGCGACGATGATTGCACCGCAGGCGCTGACCAACGATATCCGGCGTTTGGCAACACGCTCCTACACCAGCTTCAAGACCGGCCTTTGAGGCGGGGCTCGAAGACCTGATTGGGTCGATAGACGGCAGAAGGAAATTTCGCGGTGGCAACCAATCCAAATCCGAAGCCGGCAACGGCGAGCGCCAACGGCAAACCGTTCCTGCAGATCAAGCGCATCGTCAAGAAGTTTGACGATGTGTTTGCGGTGGACGAGGTGACGCTGGACATTCAACAGGGCGAGATCTTTGCACTGCTGGGGTCGTCGGGCTGCGGCAAGTCCACACTGCTGCGCATGTTGGCGGGTTTTGAGGCGCCCACTTCGGGGCAGATTTTGCTGGCTGGGCAAGACATCGTGGGGCTGGCCCCGTACCAGCGCCCGATCAACATGATGTTCCAGAGCTATGCATTGTTCCCCCACCTCACAGTGTGGGACAACATTGCCTTTGGACTGCACCGCGACGGCATGCCCAAGGACGAGATTGCAACCCGCGTCGGGCAAATGCTCGACCTGGTGCAACTCAAGGCCTATGCCAAACGCAAGCCGCACCAGTTGTCAGGGGGCCAGCAACAGCGCGTGGCGCTGGCACGCAGCCTGGCCAAGCGGCCCAAACTGCTACTGCTCGATGAGCCGCTGGGCGCGCTGGACGCCAAGCTGCGCGAGCGCACCCAACTCGAACTGGTAGGCATCATCGAGCAGGTCGGTGTGACCTGCGTGATGGTGACGCACGACCAGGAAGAAGCCATGACCATGGCCACGCGCATTGGTGTCATGAGCGAGGGCAAGATTCTGCAGATCGGCAAGCCCGACGAAATTTATGAGACGCCCAACTGCCGCTTTGTGGCCGACTTTATTGGCAGCGTGAACCTGTTCAAGGGCGTGGTCGAGGTTGACGAGGCCGACCACGTGGTGATTGCCTCGCCCGAGTGCCGCCACTATGTCAGCCACGGCATTACCGGAACCGAAGGCATGGAAGCGCACGTCGCCGTGCGCCCCGAGAAGATCGCCATTCAGACCGAACCACCGGCCGATGCCGAGCGCGACTCGCTGGCCGAGGTCGGCTTCAACATGGCACAGGGCGAGATCAAGGACCTGGCCTACCTGGGCAGCCTCACCACCTACCACGTCAGGCTCGACAGCGGCATGGTAGTCAAAGTCACCCACACCAACGCCGCCCGGCGCGATAGCACCAACCTCACCTGGGGTGATCGGGTCTATGTGTGGTGGTGTGGCAGCGACGTCGTGGTGTTAACCCAATAACGCGCCATGGCGACCGCAACCCATTCGCTGCATGACAAATTGACCGGTGCCTGGGGACGCACCTTGGTGATTAGCGTGCCCATGGTGTTCCTGCTGATCGTGTTTTTGCTGCCGTTTCTGGTGGTGTTCAAGATCAGTCTTTCGGAGATGGACGTTGTCTTTTTCAAAGACGTGCTGGTCTGGAAGGACGATGTCATCGCGATCACCCTGCGCTTTGGCAACTACATCGGACTGACACAGGATTCGCTCTACCTGGAGACCTACCTCAGCTCCATCAAGTTCGCGGGGCTCACCACGGCAATCTGCCTGTTGATTGCCTATCCGTTTGCCTATTTCATGGCCAGAAGCCCGGCCGATATGCGCCCGGCATTGTTGATGCTGGTGATGCTGCCGTTCTGGACCTCGTTCCTGCTGCGCGTTTATGCCTGGAAGATGTTGCTCACCGACTCCGGTGTGTTCAACAACATCGCCATGGCGCTGGGGCTGATTAGCGAACCCATCAAGATGATGAACACCCCGTTCTCGCTGGTGCTGGGCATGGTCTACACCTATGTTCCGTTCATGATCCTGCCGCTATACGCCAATTTGGTGAAGATGGACCTGCGTTTGCTCGAAGCCGCGCTCGATCTTGGTGCAACACCGTGGCAGGCGTTCTGGCGGGTGACGGTCCCGCTGTCCAAGAGCGGCATCATTGCTGGCTCAATGTTGGTGTTTATCCCCTGTGTTGGCGAGTTTGTGATCCCTGAACTGCTGGGTGGGCCTCAAACGCTGATGATTGGCCGTGTGCTGTGGGACGAGTTCTTCAGCAACAACGACTGGCCGATGGCCGCCACCGTGGCGGTTGTCATGGTGCTGCTGATCATCGTGCCGCTGGCGCTGTTCAACAAGTACCAGGCAGAAAGCACCGCCGGGGGGCGCGCATGAAGCTCAACGCGGGTGCCGTCACATCGAAGGTCTGGATGGGGGCAGTGTTCCTGTTCCTGTACATGCCGATCTTTACCCTGATCGTGCTGAGTTTCAACGCCAGCCCGATGGTCACCAGTTGGGGTGGTTGGTCGCTGCGCTGGTACAACGAACTGGCCAAGGACAAGGAAATCATCAGCGGCTTTCTGCTGTCGCTGGAAATTGCGTTTCTGACTGCGTGTTCGTCGGTGGTGCTGGGTACGCTGGCGGCCATGTCGCTGCACCGCTTCAAGCGCTTTACCGGGCGCACCCTGTTTGCCGGCATGGTCAATTCGCCCCTGGTAATGCCCGAAGTCATCATCGGTCTGTCGCTGCTGCTGATGCTGGTGTCGGTGCAGCGCCTGTTCGGTTTTCCGGACCGGGGTGTTGGCACCATCTGGCTGGGGCACACCTTGTTGGGCATGGCCTATGCCACGGTGGTGGTGCAGTCGCGTTTGCAGGAAATGAGCCCAAGCCTGGAAGAGGCGGCGCAGGACCTGGGTTGCAGGCCCTTGCAGGTGTTCTTTCTGATCACCTTGCCGCTGATTTCGCAGGCCATCGGCTCCGCGTGGCTGTTGACCTTTACGCTGTCGCTCGACGATGTGGTGCTGTCGGCATTTTTGTCCGGGCCGGGTTCGACTACCATGCCCATTGTTATTTTCAGCCGGGCGCGCCTGGGCTTAAGCCCCAGCGTCAACACGGTGGCAACGCTTACGGTGGCGGTGGTCAGCATCGGGGTGTTGGCCGCCAGTGTCTGGATTTCGCGCGCTGAGCGCAAACGGGCTGCAGAAATGGCTGCGGCCTACCGGGCAGCGTGAGTGGGTTAGGGTTTTGTTCGATTTAATCAGGAGAATCAGATGAGCTTTCAAAGAAAATTACTCGTTGTTGCCTTGGCCAGTGTCTTGCCCATGGTCAGTGCCCATGCGCAGTCTGCAGCCGACTTGCAAAAAGAAATTTCGGCCTTGAAGGCTCAGCTTCAGGCGCTTCAATCGAAGGTGGAGGCACTTGGTGCCAAGTCCGAAGCAACTGTTTCACCGCAGCAGGTTAGCAAGATTGAACTCCGGCTTGACCAGGCCGACGATGAGGCTGAGAAGTCGGGCTTCAAGGGCATCAAAATCAATGGCGTGCTTGAGGCATCCTACAAGTACAACGACCTTGAGCAGTCGCACACCTTTGGAACCTCGGCTGGATATGCCGATGAGTTTGCCATGGTGCAAATCACCAAGGAAAGCCAGGACGGCCAAGGTGTGGACTGGACGCTGCGCCTGTTGCCCGGGTCAAACACCTACAGCCACGTGCACGAGGCGTCTGTTTCGGTGCCCCTGGATAAAGAGAATCGCCTGATTGGCGGACTGATTCCCGATTTCCAAGGCTACGAGTGGTCATTTGCGAACGCCAACCCTACCTTGGGCAACCAACTGCTGACGCATAACGCGCTGTTTGATCTGGCCGG
>CAIPBW010000440.1 GCA_903863395.1 uncultured beta proteobacterium | reverse complement strand
GCAACGTGGTGCACACCTTGCGAAATCGCATGCCCTGATCCGCCACGGACCGCTAGGCTGCGCCGGGCCCATGATCAACAACCACTTCGTTCCACCTCACCTGGACCGCCGCAGCTTTGTGCAATCCGCTGCGCGCGACCTGGGCGCGTGCCTGCTGCTGGCCTACGGTGATGCCCAATCTGCAGAGCGCACCATCTGGGCGGCCCAGCGCGCAGGCACACTGCGGCAGGTTGCCACCAGCAACACCTTCCTGTCGCAGAACGCCCAGCTCCCGGGCTGGGCCCATGCCTTTGGAAAAATTGTGGACGACTATTCGGGCGGCGTCTTCAATCCCTATTGGGGAGAACTCGGTGCCATGGTGTTCCACGGTGGCGGCCATGCAGCCACGTTTGACAACAGTGTGGTGGTACTGGACTTGAATGATCTGAGCTTCAAGCGCCTATCCGACCCCACCCTCAGCAACCAGGGCGCCAACTGGGTTTCGCTTGAGGGGAAGGTGCATGCAACCGACCCGGCCTTTGATGCGTTGCATGGAGAGTATGGCAACGGCCAGCCGGGTGCTGGCCACAGCTACGACACGCTGGCGATTCTGCCGCCGCAAGACGGCGGCGCACGCTGCGGCTCGCTGATCCGGGTTGCCAGTTGTGCGGTGCATGTCAACGTGTCGGCCCATACCGGCTGGGCGCATCGCTTTGATTTCACCTCCACCACCATGCGCGCGGGCTCTTGGGTGCGCTGGTCGGTCAATGGGCCAGCCAACTACCTGCAACCCGGCGCGTGCTCGGCCTACGACTCCCGGCGCAAGCGCTTTTGGTGGATTGCCAGCCTGTCCTGGGCACCGCCGCTGATCCGCTACCTGGACGCCACCACGCGCGAGCAGGTGGAGCTGCGCTTTCAGAGCGCTGCCGGACGGGCCCCGGCCGCAGACCCCGACAGCGCCACCCTGCGCTACGAACCCACGCGTGACATTCTGGTGCTGACCTGCTGCTTGGACGGCGGCTTTGTGCTGGCCTATCTGCGCTGCGCAGAGCCACAGCGGGGCTGGACCACGGCGACGCTGTCGCAACCCATTCCCGCTGTGCCCAACATCGCGCTGGGGTTTGATTGGGTGCCGTCGCTGAAGCGCTTCATCGTCATGAGCGACGCCGACCGCACAGCGCTCTACGAGGTCAGCCCCGGCACGCAGCTCGACGACGTCTGGCGCGTGGCACGCCAACCCCTTGGGGGAGCAACCCTCCCCACAGCCCGCGTGACCGGCAAGCGCTGGAGCTACGCCGAGTCAGTCCAATCATTCGTATGGATGGCCCACAGCACTTCCGGCGTCGTTGCGTACCGGCCGGTGGGCGTCTAGTAAGGCTGTCATTGCGAGGAGCGTAGCGACGCGGCAATCCATGCAGCCATGAAGTCATGGATCGCCACGGCCTGACGGCCTCGCGATGACGGGGTTGGCGGCCACGCGAGGGTGCAAGGCTGTCATTGCGAGGAGCGTAGCGACGCGGCAATCCATGCAGTCATGAAGCCATGGATCGCCACGGCCTTCGGCCTCGCGATGACGGAGTTGGCGGACTTGCGATGACGAGGAGGCATGGTCTGCGCCGTCGGGGTTAGGGAACGGCCTGGCGACGACGAGGTGCGGATGCGCCATTGGCGGCACGGTGGGTTTGGCCTAGGCTGGGGGAGTCGATGCGGTATGTGGGGGCGTGGTGGCGTAGCCATTGTTCCAGCATCATCAGAATCCAGACCATTTCGCCGTAGTAGCCGGGGTGCTGGGGCAGGCGGTGGGTGAGCAGGGTGTTGATGAAATTGGGGCGTACCACGCCGCGCTCGCCCAGGCTCTGCAGCGAATCACGCGCCAGTGCCTGCAGGCCGGGGTGGCGGCAGGCCCATACGCCAAACGGCAGGCCGAATCCGTGCTTTTGCTTGGTGAGGATTTCGTCGGGCAGAAAGTCGCGCAGCGCCTCCTTGAAGAACCAGCGCAACTGGCTGCCGTTGACCTTGTAGCGTTCGGGCAGCTTGAGCGAGAAGTCAAGCAGCCTCTGATCGAGCAAGGGAAACCCGGCCTCGATGCCCGCGAGCTGGGCCGTGCCGCAGACCTTGGGCAGGTCGTTTTCTGCCAGCGTGTAGCGCCAGTCAAAGGCCAGGTTGCGCTGCAACTGGCTGTCGGTGGATGCAAGCTGCCAGGCGCGCTCCTGCTCGGCCAGCGGCGTCTTCGGATTCACCTGGTTCAGAAATTCGGGCGTGAGCACGTTGTCGGGGCCGAGCCGGTTGAGCAGGTTGTAGGCGTGCAGGCGCATCGGCATGGGGGTGCTGGCCTGGTCCACGTAGCTGGCGGCCTTGCGCAGCAGTGGCAGGCGGCGCAGGGACGTGTGGCCCAGCATCGGCTCGATGGCTTTGGTGCGCAAGGCCTGCGGCAAGGTGGCGTACCAGTTGAAGATGCGTTGCGTGGCGTAGCGTGTGTTGCCGCCAAAGAGTTCGTCGCCACCGTCGCCAGCCAGGATGCGGGTGACGCCGTCGGCGCGCGCCATGGCAGCGCAGTAGTACGCGGGCAGCGCCGAGGAGTTGCCAAACGGCTGGTCGTAGTGCGTGGCTACGCGGGCGATGCTTTGCACCAGGTCTTGCGGGGTGACGTAATACTCGTGCTGCACCGTGCCATAGCGCTTGGCTGCAATGCGCGCATACGCCATTTCGTCGTAGCCGTTGGCATCAAAGCCGATGGAGTAGCTGGCCGCCGGGCCTTCGCCCAGCGAGGCAATCATGCCAGCGACGGTGGAACTGTCGGTGCCGCCGCTGAGGTAGCAGGCCGCTTGCGTGCCATCGAGCTGGTCTGCCACCGAGCGGCGCAACAGGTCGAGAAACTCTGCGCGCAAGTCGGCAAAGGTTTCGCTCGCTTGCGCCCCAAACGCTGGAACCCAATAGGGCGCAACATTCACCTGCCCATCGTCAAACACCGCGCAGTGCCCCGGCGGGAGGCGAAACACGTCCTTGAAGATGGTGCGTGGCGAAGGAATGGTGTGAAAGAACAGGTAGTCAAAAATCGCTTGCGGATCGATCTCGGTATGCGCTTGCACCAGGGCATCGGCACGCGCGGCAAAGCGCACCTGTTTGCCCACCACCCGGTAGCACAGCGGCTGTATCGAAAACCGGTCCACGGCCAGATGGGTGCGGCCATAGGTGTCGATCACCGCCACGGAAAAGTCGCCCGACGCGCCTGCCGCTGCTGCCGCGATTCCGTCGCCGCAGGCCGCGGCCCAGGCGGCGTCGGTGCCCCGGGTGACGGCCAGTTGCGTGAGCTGCCGTGACTGGAATCGGGGCGAGCCGGTTGCGATCACGCGTTGCGCTGAAATCATGGTCGTGTGCCTTTCATGGTGTCCAGAATTTTTTCGAGCAGGAACGACTCCGCTCCCTTGGGGCGACCGGCGCTGTGCCACAGCAGCGCCACGCTGGCGCTGTAAAGCAGGGCACCTGCCAGCGTCTTGGTCAGCAGCGCCACCAGGGTGGAAGGCGCGCTCCAGAAGGCGCTCAAGGCGCACAGGCCTGCTGCCATGACGCAGGCCCCAAGCAGCGGGCGCATCACGCTGCGCAGCAGATCGCGCGGGTGCAGCAGCGCAAATACGCGCAGCAGCAGCGCGACAAACATCAGGTCGGAGCCCACGCACACGCCCAGGCGCAACCAGGCAATCTGCATGGCTTGTGCCTCGGGCATGGCCCACAGCGCCAGGCCAGCAAACAGCAGCACCTGGGCCCAGGTAAACAGGGCCAGCGTGCGCACCTGGTCGAGCGTGATCATCAAGGCGTTGGCGCTGGAGAGCATGGCGCTGGCCAGGTAGGCAAGCGCGAAGATGCGCACAAACGGCACCGCCATGCGCCAGGGCTCGCCCAGCATCAGGTCAATCAGTTCGGGCGCCACCAGAGCGAGTCCGGCACTGGCGGGCAGTGCAATCAGGCTTTGCACCCCTTGCGCCAGCAGAAACACGCGCTTGAGTTCGTCGGGTTCGTGCTTGACCTGCACAAAGGCCGGGAACAGCACGCGGTTCATGGGCATGAGCAGTTCGGTCGATGGCATGGCGCTGATGTCGCCCGCCATCGTGTAAGCACCCATGACGGTGGCGCTGTCGCGCCGCCCCACCACCATGCGGTGCAACTGGCTTTCAAAGTAGCCGCCCACGGTGCGCGCCAGCAGCCACTGCGACACGCCCAGAATCTCGCGCACACGCACCAGGCTCAGGCGCGCGCGCATCGGGTGCATGGCGTAGCTGGCCCCCACCCCGACCAGCCGCCCGACCACCGCGCCGACCACCATCGCCCAGTACGACCGCAACCACCACGCCAGCAGCAGCGTGGCAACAAAGCCGGCAATGCGTTTGGAAAACAGGAACACAAAGTCCTTGTCAAAGCGCATTTCCTTCTGGAAGTTCACCACGCCGATGTTCTCCATCCCGGTGATCAGCAGCGCCACGCCCATCACCTGGATCACTTCTTCCACGCGCGGCTCGCGAAAATAGTCGGCGGCATACGGCGCGCACAGGTACAGCGCCACGGCGGCCGCAGCGGCCTGCAGCAAACCCAGGGTCCAGGCGGTGTCAAAGTGCTCCTGCTGCGGCGCGCGGTTCTGGATCAGGGTGACGTACACGCCCAGGTCGAAAACAACGTCGGCCAGCGCCATCACCAGGGAAGCCATGGCCACGATGCCGAAGTCCTCGGGAACCAGCAACCGGGCCAGTATCAGCGTGCTGGCCAGGCCGATGAGCCGGTCGGTCCAGCGCATGGCCACCGTCAACAGCGTTCCCTCGACCACGCCCTTCATGGCCAGGCGCGTCCGTAGGCCCCTGCCAGCACCGGTTGCACGCGCGCCCAGGTGTAGCGCTGCGCCTCCTGCAAACCGGCCTGGGCACGCTGCTGCCACAACACCTGGTTGGACAGCAGCGCCACGCAGGCTTGCGCCATGGCACTGGGGTTGGAGGACGGCACCAGTGACGCGGTAACGCCATCCTGCGCCAGGTGGGGAATGCCGCCAACGTTGGTGCTGACCACCGGCACACCGCTGGCCCAGGCCTCCAGCACCGAGTTGGGCATGTTGTCGGCCAGACTCGGGTTAAGCACCAGGTCGGCCTTGCGGTAGAGCGCGGCCATGGCGTCGGGCTCCAGGCGACCGGCAAAGCGCACCGCCTGCGCCAGGCCCTGCGCGGCTGCAAGGCGGCGCAGCGCTCCCTCCTGCGGCCCGCTGCCGCACAGCGTCAGTGTGGCTTGCGGGAAATAGCGCCTGACCACCTTGAGCGCGCGAATCGCGGTTTCGTTGTCGTACAGGGCTTCGAGGTTGCGCGCCACCAGCAACTGCGGCGCGCCCGCGCGCGCCATGCTGCGTGGGGAAAAACGGCTCAGGTCGATGATGTTGGGAACGATTTGGGCCGACATGCCAAAGCGCTGGAAGATGGCCTGCAGGTAGCCCGAGGGCACCACCAGCGTGGTGCCGCTGCCCAGGGTCCAGCGCACCAGCCGTGCCGAGCGCCGCAAAAACGCTGCCGCCTCGCCACCACGGTAGTTGACCACCACGGGCACACCACGCCAGCGCGCCACCCAGATCGCCGGGGCCGCAAACAGATGCCAGGCCCAGCCCGAGTTGGCCATCACATGAAACAGGTCCACCCGAGCGGCAACGCGCCACAGCGCTAGCAGATAAGGCAGCAGCCGCGCCAGGGCCCGCAGCCACGCGACCTGGCCGATCCAGCGTGGCCGGTAGGGCGCGTTGACCGGCACCAGGGTGACCTCAGCACCGGCGGTGTTCAACAGTTCTGCCAGTTGACGCGTCTGGTTGGCCATGCCGCCGCCGGGCGGCGGCACCGGCCCGACCAGGCCGATGCGCAGGGCGTGCAGGCCACGCGCTGTCATGCAGGTACTGCCTGCGACGCACGCGCGCCCTGGGCGTGGGGGAGGGCCGGGGCATCCACCACCTGGCGCAAAAACGCTTCAAACATCAGCAACGTCCACAGCGGGGCGCTGTAGTCGCGCGCGCCGCTCTGGTGGGCCAGCACCAGGTGCTCCAGATAGTCGCGCTCGAACCAGCCAGTTGCCCCCAGGCGCTCGCCCAGCACCGCAGCGCGCACGCGTTGTTGCAAGGGGCCGCGCAGCCAGCGTGCCATTGGCACCGAAAATCCCATCTTGGGGCGGTACAGAACTTCGCGCGGCAGGTGCGGCTCCATCGCCTTCTTGAACAGGTACTTGCCCTCCTGCGCGCGAATCTTGTGGCGTGACGGCAGCGT
>CAIPBW010000439.1 GCA_903863395.1 uncultured beta proteobacterium | reverse complement strand
GTGGAACTGCTCTTCTTCGGTCGAACCGTTCAGCGCGGTCACGCTGCACTTGCCGCCCTGGATGGCGGTGGTGACTTCGTCGAAGTAACCGGTGCCCACTTCCTGCTGGTGCGAGACGAATGTGTAGCCACGGTCGCGCGCTGCGAACTCGGGCTCTTGCAGGCGCTCAACGTAAGCGGTCATGCCGCGCTTGACGTAGTCTTGGGCCAGGTCGTACATGTGGAACCACATCGAGTGGATGCCTGCCAGCGTGATGAACTGGTACTTGTAGCCCATGGCGCCGAGTTCGCGCTGGAACTTGGCGATGGTGGCGTCGTCGAGGTTCTTCTTCCAGTTGAACGAGGGCGAGCAGTTGTAGGCCAGCATCTTGCCCGGGTGCTTGGCGTGCACGCCTTCGGCAAACTTGCGTGCAAATTCCAGATCAGGCGTACCGGTTTCGCACCACACCAGGTCGGCGTAATCGGCGTAGGCAATGGCGCGGGAGATGGCTTGGTCCAGGCCCTTGCGGGTCTTGTAGAAACCCTCAGAGGTGCGCTCGCCGGTCAGGAACGGCTTGTCGTTGGCGTCGTAGTCGCTGGTCAGCAAGTCGGCAGCTTCGGCGTCGGTACGGGCGATCACCAGCGTGGGCACGCCGCACACGTCGGCAGCCATACGCGCAGCGATGAGCTTTTGGCAGGCTTCGGCGGTGGGCACGAGCACCTTGCCGCCCATGTGGCCGCACTTCTTGACCGAGGCCAACTGGTCTTCCCAGTGCACGCCTGCGGCACCGGCCTTGATCATGTTCTTCATCAGTTCAAACGCGTTGAGCACGCCGCCAAAGCCGGCTTCGGCGTCGGCCACGATCGGAACGAAGTTGTCGATATAGCCTGCGTCACCCGCGTCGATGCCCTTGGAGTGCTGGATTTCGTCGGCACGGCGGAAAGTGTTGTTGATTCGCTCAACGACCTTGGGCACCGAGTCCACCGCGTAGAGCGACTGGTCGGGGTACATCGAGGCCGAAGTGTTGTTGTCGGCAGCGACTTGCCAGCCCGACAGGTAGATGGCCTTGACACCAGCCTTGACCTGCTGCATGGCCTGCCCGCCGGTGAGCGCGCCCAGGCAGTTGACGTAGGGCGTGTTGTTTACCAGGTCCCACAGTGTTTCAGCGCCACGGCGTGCCAGCGTGTGCTCGATCGGAAACGATCCGCGCAGACGCACCACGTCGGCGGCGCTGTAGCCGCGCTTGATGCCTTTCCAACGTGGGTTCGTGGCCCAGTCTTTTTCCAGGGCGGCGATTTGTTGTTGTCGGGTTTGGGTCGTCATGGCTTACTCCGTAGTGAATGAAAGTTGCAAAACTCTGGTCGTGACCCGGTTGGGTCGGTGGCTGAATTGTAGTCTTATATAAGACATATTTTCAATCTTATGTCTTATATAAGACATATTTTTCTTCAATGAATTCAATGGCTTACCGATTGGTTTCATATGGCGAAGTGCGGAAATCACGGCATGGAAGCCGCGCACCAACTGCAATCGCGCTGCGCTCCGCATTATGAAATGCAGTCACGCAGTTCAAAACCTGTACGCAGGATTTGGGCCACGCTCCATGGCCCGGGTCACCAACGCGTTTCAGAAGGCGTCGCCGTAGTGCTCCAGTTCCCAGTCGCTCACGTGCTGGCTGTAGGCGTCCCACTCGGCACGCTTGAGGGAGAGAAACTGCTCGCAAAAGGCACTACCCACTGCCGAGCGCAGGGCAGTGTCGGCCTCCAGCGCCGAGAGGGCCGCGTCCAGACTGGCAGGCAATCTGGGTGGCATGGGCAATCCCTGCGCGCGCTGCTCGTAGAGGTCGCCCGCAACGGGCTCGGGCGGCACCAGGGCGCGGTCCACGCCGTCGAGCCCCGCAGCCAGTGTGGCAGCGATGGCGGCATAGGGATTGCACGATGGATCTGGCAAGCGCCACTCAATGCGACCAGCCACGGTGCGTACCACGCAGGTACGGTTGTTGTCGCCGTAGCTCTTCCACACCGGCGACCAGGTGGTGCCCGATGCGACCGAACTGCTGGCCAGGCGCTTGTAGCTGTTCACGGTCGGTGCACAAATAGCGCTCAACGCATCGGCGTGGTGCAGCAGGCCCGCCACAAAACTGTGCCCCAGCGGGCTGATCCCCAAAGCGCCCGTGCCATCGGCAAAAAGGGCTTTGCCATCGGCATCGGTAATGCTCAGATGAAAATGCAAACCGCTGCCAGGCGAACCAGCCAGCGGTTTGGGCATGCAGCTAAAGGTCATGCCGTGCTTTTCTGCCACCGCGTGCGCCACCATCTTGAACAGCATGTAGCGGTCGGCGGCGGCCAGCCCGTCGTCAAACCTGTAGTTGATCTCGTACTGGCCGCGTGCGTCTTCGTGGTCGATCTGCTGCAGTTCAAACCCCAGCGCCACCAGCGTGCTGCGCATGTCTTCCAAAAACCCGGCGTTGCGGTGGATGGCCTTGAGGTCGTAGGAGGGCTTGTCCAAGGCGTCGTGCGCGTCCGCCGCGCCCCAGCGCCCGTGGGCATCACGGCGCAACAGGAAGAACTCAGGCTCAATACCGACCCACAAAGTCCAGCCCCGGTCTTTCAGCGCCTGCACCTGGCGGCGCAACACCTGACGTGAGCAGGTATCCAGCGCCTGCCCACCGGCAAACCCATCGCACACGCCATGCGCCACACCAGGCATGAACGGCAGCACGCGCAAGGAGTCGAGTTGCAACCGTCCGTAATACTCGCTGCGCGCGCCATAGCGCGGCAACCCGGTTCCCCAAATGCTGGGGCCGGCAAAACCTGCGCCCTGCTCCACCCATTCGCGCAGCAGTTCCAGCGGAACCAGCTTGCCCTTGGACACGCCATGCAGGTCGCAAAACTGGACCAGGATCGAATGCACTCCCTGGGAAGCGAGCCGCTGGCGTGTGTCTTCGATCAAGTTCGTCATGAGGGCTGCCCGTTAAACCGGTGAATCAATCCGAATCCAGGTGGTCTTGGTTTCGGTGTATTTGTCAAAGGCGTGCATCGACTTGTCGCGCCCCACGCCGCTTTGCTTGAAGCCGCCAAACGGCACGGTAATGTCGTCCTCGTCGTACTGGTTGACGTGCACCGTTCCGGCACGCAGGGCACGCGCCACACCGTGGGCCTTGTTCAGGTCGCGTGTCCACACTGCGGCCTGCAAGCCATAGACGCTGGCATTGGCCTGGCGCACCACGTCGGCCGCATCGGTGAACGACAATACCGAGAGCACCGGCCCGAAGATTTCTTCGCGGGCAATCGTCATGTCGCTGGTAACGCCATCAAAGATGGTTGGCTGCACGTAACAGCCACCGGTATCGATCAGCGCCTGTTCGCCCCCGGCCAGGAGCTTGGCCCCTTCGGACTTGCCGCTGGCAATGTAGCGCAGCACGGTGTTCATCTGAATCTGATCGACCAGCGCACCCATGATGGTCTCGGGCAGCAACGGGTTGGCCGGTGCGTACGCGGGCACCAGCTTGAGCGCCTTTTCCAGAAACTGGTCTTTGATGCTGGCCTCGACAAACAAGCGCGACGGTGCGTTGCAGCTCTCGCCCTGGTTGAAGAAGATGCTGCCCACGGCCGCTTCCACAGCGCGGTCCAGATCGGGGCAATCGGCAAACACGATGTTGGGCGATTTGCCGCCAAGCTCGGTCCAGGCGCGCTTGAGGTTGCTTTGCCCGGCCATGACGTGAATCTGCTTGCCCACGCGGGTGGAGCCGGTAAACGCAATGCAGTCCACATCCATGTGCAGCGCCAGGGGCGAACCGGCCTCGGGGCCGTACCCGGTGACCACGTTGAACACCCCGGCCGGGATACCGGCTTCCAGCGCCAACTCGGCCATGCGCAGCGCGGTCAGGGGGGACTTTTCGCTGGGCTTGAGTACCACCGAATTGCCTACCGCCAGGGCCGGTGCGATCTTCCACGCCGCCATGATCATGGGATAGTTCCAGGGAACGATCACGCCCACCACCCCCACCGGCTCTTGCGTGATCAGGGCCAGCGCTGTATCAGGCGTGGGGGCAATTTCGTCGTAACGCTTGTCCACCGCTTCGCCGTACCAGCGGATGCAGTTGGAAGCGCTGGCCACGTCCACTGCACGCGCGTACTTGACCGGCTTGCCCATGTCCAGCGTTTCGGTCAGCGCGAGTTGATCGCGGTGCTGCATCAGCAGATCGGCAAAGCGGATCATCACGCGCTTGCGTTGCGCGGGTGGCAGCCCACGCCAGCGCTTGTCTTCAAACGCCGTGCGCGCAGCCACCACGGCGGCGTCCACATCGGCTTGGCCGCAGCGCGCCACCTGCGTTAACACGCGGCCATCAACCGGCGAGACGCAGTCGAACACGGTGCCATCCTTGGCGTGCGTGCGCTTGCCGTCGATCAGCGCGCGGCCATCGAATGCGGGGATTTCCAATACGGGGCTATTGCTCATAAATTTGAACTCACTCAGAGGGCCGCTCCAGCGTGCAAGTGGACACAGGCATTACACAAAAATTGGCTCCATCCGGCTCCAAAAATGCAAGCGGGGCGGCATTGCTGCCGCCCCTGCTCGGTTGGTTCCAGAACAGAGTGCTGGGCAATCAGAACGATACGACGATGCCTGTGCCGAAGGAATTCTTCTTGTTCTTCCAGTTGCCGTCCGCGTCCAGGAAGTTGTAGCCGGTGGACTGGTCCAGTCGGTATTCAAGCTTCCATTGCGTGTTGGCATTGATCTGGTAATTGGTTCCCAGGGTCAGGCGCGAAACATTGGCACCTACGTTGGGATCGATCTGCGCACCGTTGGCATCGCGTTCCGGGCCAAGGCCGGTTGCGGTGTCGTTGTAGACAGGATTGCCATCAACATCGGTCGAGTCAAGACCGCCGTTGTAGGCGTAGGTACCACCACCGTTGCTACGGTTCTCGATGAAATCAGCGCGCGCCAGCAACTGCAGGCGCGGTGTCAGCTTGTAGCCCACCAGACCGGAGATGCCTTTCCAGCTTGCGTTGCCACCATTAGCGGCCGCGCCTGTCTGGTCACCAAAATTGAGGTGGCCGTTAAACGCCCAGTCGCCGCGCACATAGCCACCGTCGATGGCCATGATGTTGAACTCGCGGTTGCCCTGCCCGTGCGCACCCGACAAGCCGACGAAGGCATATTCGTTGATAAACCAATCGGCCCGGTAGGCCAACCCGGTGGACTTCTTGGAGTTCGTTACGGCAGGTAGCGCCAGACTGTCATTGGCTGGATCGACATTGCCGATCAGCCACTTGAGCGCGTAAGTCGAGCCTCCAAAATTGTGCGACATGCCCAGACCAGCATAAGTGGTAGCACCGGCCAGATCAAACAGCGCGTTATGCGTCAGCAGTTGGTTGCCCAAGGTAGGGTTGGCGTTCGCAAATGACCACTCGTAGCCTTGGAAATCGGGAATCAGTCCGCCAATCAGGCGATTTTCTTTATCCAGGGGCACCGAAACAGACGCCTCGTGCACGTGGCTGTAGGTGTTTGACCCGGGCAACAGGCGCAGCGTCCAGTCCACACCTTGGCCATCCTGGCTTTCCTTGGTGATTTGCACCATGGCAAACTCATCGGCATATCCAGCCGAGGTTCCAAAGGTGTGCGACTGCTCAAGGTCGTTGTACTTGTAGGAT
>CAIPBW010000438.1 GCA_903863395.1 uncultured beta proteobacterium | reverse complement strand
TGGCCCAGCGACGCCAGCACCCCAATCGGGATCACCCAGGCCGCCGCCGTGAAGCTGACCTGCGCCCAGGGCGTGAGGCCGGTAAAGGCAGCACCCACGGCACCCACGACCACCGTTCCCACGGAAAAATAAAACACGGTGCGGTCTTCGGGCTCACCGACCTTGCCCAGCGCCGTCACCTGCATGTAGGCCAGCGCTGCCCCCAGGCCCGAGAGCAATCCGATGACACCGGCAAACAACTGGTTCTGGTCGATGGTCGGGTGCAGTGTGAGGATGACACCGACAAAACCCATCAGCACTGCAATGTAGAGCGGGCCCTGGCGTTGGGCCGGTCCGTACAGCAGTGCGCCGCCCAGGATGAAGGCCGCAACCCATACTCCGCTCATGTAGTTGAGCGTCATGGCGGTGGCCAGCGGTAAGTGGGCGATGGCATAAAACCAGGCGGTGAGCGAGGCCACGCCGATGGCGCTGCGCCACAGGTGCATCATCGGCACCGGGGTGCGCAGAGATTCGCCGCGCGCACGCACCATGATCGCCATGAAGATCACGCTCACAATGCCCCGGTAAAACACCAGTTCGGCGGTGCCAAAACTCAGCGACGCAAACTTGATACCCACGGCCATGGTGGCGAAAAAGAACGCCGCCAGCACCATCCAGAGGGCTTGCATCAGACGCCCAACTGGCGGCGATACCACTCGTGGAAATGTTGCATGCCGTCTTCCATCGGGCTCTGGTAGGGGCCGACTTCGTTGTCGCCACGCGCCAGCAGGGCGGCGCGGCCTGCGTCCATGCGCTCGCCGATTTCATCGTCCTCGATGCAGGTTTCCATGTAGGCGGCCTGCTGGGCCTGCACAAACTCGCGCTCGAACGCCGCAATTTCTTCGGGGTAGTAGAACTCCACCATGTTGAGCGTCTTGTGCGGCCCCATCGGGTGCAGCGTCGAGATGGTCAACACGTGCGGATACCACTCGACCATGATGTGCGGGTAGTAGGTAAGCCAGATCGCGCCCTGCTGGGGTGGCACGCCATTGCGGTACGCCAGCAGCGCCTTTTGCCAGCGCTCGTACACCGGCGAGCCGCCGGTGGCGTCGGCGCGGCGCAAACCTGCAGCCACGCCCACGGTCTGCACCGAGAAATGTTCCTTGAATTCCCAGCGCAGATCGTCGCAGGTGACGAAGCGGCCCAGCCCGGGGTGGAACGGGCCTACGTGGTAGTCCTCCAGATAGACCTCGATGAAGGTCTTCCAGTTGTAGTTGCACTCGTGCAGCTCGGCGCGGTCGAACACAAAGCCGTTGAAGTCGAGCGCCGCGCGCGGGCCCATATTGGCCAGATCGGCTGCGATGTCGCGCCCGTTGTCCTCAAACAGCAGGCCGTTCCACTCGCGCAACTTGTAGTTGTTGAGATTCAGGCAGGGGTCGTGCGGGAAATGTGGTGCGCCAATCAGGGTTCCGGCCGGGGCGTCCTGCGCAGAGTTGCCCGCGCCGCTGTAGGTCCAGCGGTGTATCGGGCAGACGATGTGGCCGGCCGTGCTGCCCGCCGGGTTGCCAGGGGTGGGCACGGCGCTGCCCAACGAGCCGCGCCCCTTGAGCATGACCGCCTGGCGGTGGCGGCAGACGTTGGAAACCAGCTCCACGGAGTTGGCGCTGCGCACCAGCGCGCGCCCTTCCTGTTCCTGGGGCAGAGCATAGTAGTCGCCTACCTGCGGCACGCTGAGCGCATGCCCCACGTAGCGCGGGCCGCCCGCAAACAGCTGCTGCATCTCGCGCTGGTACAGCGCTTCATCGAAGTAGCTTGAAACGGGTAGTTGTGAAGGGCTATTCGTTGACTCTGCCGGGGCCCGCGCGCCCTTGGGTCTTACGCGGATGTCGGAAGTCGCTGGAAAGTCAGTTTTGCACAATGTTTGCACAATTCTCGGTCCTTAGATGCATAAAACCCCGTTGCCGAGGGTTCGAAGGGCAGTTACCTTGAGAGCTGCCAGGGCCTGAATTGTACCCCGGGGCAAGAACTTTCAGGCCCCATAAGACGACCCAAAGAGCGAAGTGCGGGTTTGGATGCTGCTACCTATCTTTTGTCAGAAAGTCGTCAGACTCCAGCCCTATGCTGCAATGCAATATGAGCACTCCAATTGGTATCCAGCTTGGACTCGAAGACCTGCTTGCTGAACTGCACTTCTCGCGCAGGAACCAGGAGCTGGGCAGGCTTGCGTTGCTTGCGTACTGCGAAGTCAGAGGCTGGGCGCGTCAGGCCGGTAAACCCGACATCGCCGAGAGCGCGGCGCGAATGTTCACCGACAACCCTTGCGTTTGCAAAGACGAGTTCCTTGCCAAGATCGACGCCCTGATCACCACCCTGGAGTGGCACCAACAGGCGTACCAAAAGGTCAGAAGTCAGGTGCCCTACGCTGAGGTGTCGGCAACTCAGCCCATGCAACGGTAAGCACCACGCTGGCGTGGCCGCCTGGTACTGCACCATGGCGGCGCACGCAACTCCACGGAACGCCTAAAATCCGGGTTTGCCGTTTATGGCCACCATCCATCACCCACCCATGCCCAAGGCAACCAGTCCATCAAAATCCGCGTCGCCCCCGGCCAGTTACGAAGCTGCCATGGAGGAACTCGAAACCCTGGTTGCGCGGTTGGAGTCGGGCGACATGCCGCTGGAGCAACTGCTCACGGGCTACCAGCGCGGGGCACAGTTGCTGCACTACTGCCGCGAGCAACTGCAAGCGGTTGAGGACCAGATCAAGGTGCTTGACGAGGGTGGCCTCAAAGTGTGGAAGGTTTCATGAGCGCTGCTGCGGTGATCGACGGCCAGCGCGCCCTAGGGTTTGATCTGGAAGCCTGGAGCCGGGTTCGTTTGGCCCAGGTAGAACACGCCCTGAGCCAATGGGTGACTGCGGAGGTGGCACAGGGCCTGGACCACGGAGCGCCTGCCGCGCTGGTGGATGCCATGCGCTACGCCGTGCTCGACGGCGGCAAGCGCCTGCGGCCCTTGCTGGTTCTGGCGGCGCACGAGGCTACCAGCCAATCCAGCGCGGGCGACCACCCGCAAGCGGCCTTGCGTGCGGCTTGCGCGGTGGAGTTGATCCACGCCTACTCCCTGGTGCATGACGACATGCCGTGCATGGACAACGATGTGCTGCGCCGGGGCAAGGCCACGGTGCATATCAAGTTTGGCGAGGCCGGTGCCCTGCTGGCAGGGGACGCGCTGCAGGCGCTGGCGTTTGAATTGCTCACGCCGCCCGATGACGGTGTTCCCGCCACGGTGCAAGCGCGCCTGTGTGGCCTGCTGGCCCGCGCTGCGGGTAGCGCCGGCATGGCGGGCGGGCAGGCGATTGACCTGGCCAGCGTGGGCATGGCGCTTAACGAGCGTCAACTGCGCGAGATGCACCAACTCAAGACCGGTGCCCTGTTGCAGGGCAGCGTGATGATGGGTGCTTATTGTGGTGCGCCGGATGCGCGTGCGCTAGACGCCTTGGCGCGTTACGGTGCAGCCATCGGGTTGGCGTTCCAGGTGGTTGATGACATTCTGGATGTGACCGCCGACTCGGCCACGCTGGGCAAGACCGCAGGCAAAGATGCCGACCATGCCAAACCCACTTATGTCTCGGTGATGGGCTTGAGTGCCAGCCAGGACTACGCGCAGCAGTTACTGGTGCAATCGCTTGCGGCGCTGGATGCCAGCGGCCTGGGGTGCACGCAGGCGCTGCGCGGCCTTGCCAACGCCGTGGTCCACCGTGCCAGTTAAAGCCCTTTTGCAAAAAAACTAATCCATGCCGACCCGTCTGTATCCCCTGTTGAACACCATTCACGATCCGGCTGACCTGCGCAAGTTGCCACGCACGCAGTTGCGCGCACTCTCTGACGAGTTGCGTGCCTTCCTGCTCGAAAGTGTTGCCAAAACCGGTGGGCACCTCAGTTCCAACCTGGGCACGGTGGAACTTACCGTGGCACTGCATTACGTGTACGACACGCCACGCGACCGCGTGGTGTGGGATGTGGGCCACCAAACCTATCCGCACAAGATTCTCACCGGGCGCAGCGCGCGCATGGGATCGCTGCGCCAACTGGGCGGCATCAGCGGCTTTCCGCAGCGCAGCGAAAGCGAATACGACACCTTTGGCACGGCACACTCCAGCACTTCCATCTCTGCTGCCCTGGGCATGGCGCAGGCGGCGCGCATCCAGGGGCAGGACCGGCATTGCATCGCCGTCATTGGCGACGGTGCCATGACGGCGGGCATGGCGTTTGAGGCGCTCAACAACGGCGGCGTGAGTGACTGCAATCTGCTGGTCATCCTCAACGACAACGACATGAGCATCAGCCCGCCCGTGGGCGCGCTCAATCGTTACTTTGCGCAACTGCTCACCGGGCGCTTTTACACGACCGCCAAGAATGTTGGCAAGACCGTGCTCAAGGGCGCACCCCCCCTGTTTGAACTGGCCAAGCGGCTGGAAGAGCACGCCAAGGGCATGGTGGTGCCGGCCACCCTGTTTGAGAAATTTGGCTTCAACTACGTCGGGCCGATCGACGGCCACGACCTGGAGTCACTCATCCCGACGCTGGAAAATATCCGTGAGCTCAAGGGGCCGCAGTTCCTGCACGTGGTCACTAAAAAGGGCAAGGGTTACAAGCAGGCTGAACTCGATCCGGTGGCCTACCACGGGCCCGGCAAGTTTGACCCGGCAGTGGGTTTGCAGCCCAGCGCCCAGCCGGGCAAGAAAACCTTTACCCAGGTGTTTGGCGATTGGCTGTGCGATATGGCCGAGCAGGATGAGCGTTTGATCGGCATCACTCCGGCGATGCGCGAAGGCTCGGGCATGGTCGAGTTTGAACGCCGTTACCCCGACCGTTACTTTGATGTCGGCATTGCCGAGCAGCACGCCGTCACGTTTGCAGCCGGACTGGCGGCGGAAGGACTCAAGCCGGTGGTGGCGATTTACTCCACCTTTTTACAACGCGCCTACGACCAGTTGATTCATGACGTGGCAATCCAGAACCTGCCGGTGGTGTTTGCGCTTGACCGCGCCGGTCTGGTCGGTGCCGACGGTGCCACCCATGCCGGTGCCTATGACATTGCCTTCTTGCGCTGCATACCCAACGTCAGTCTGGCCTGCCCGGCCGACGAGAACGAATGCCGCCAGTTGTTGAGCACGGCGTTTGAGCAGGACCATCCAGTGGCGGTGCGCTACCCCCGTGGCGCAGGGGCCGGGGTGGCGGTGCAGGAGTCGCTCGACGGCCTGCCCTTTGGCAAGGGCGAGCTGCGCCGCCAGGGCAGGGGCATTGCGATCCTTGCGTTTGGCACGCTGCTCTATCCGGCATTGGAGGTGGCGCAGGCGATCAATGCCACGGTGGTGAACATGCGCTGGGCCAAGCCGCTCGATGAAGCCTTGCTGCTGCAAGTGGCACGCACGCACCAGGCCATCGTCACGCTGGAAGAGGGCTGCATCCCCGGTGGCGCGGGCAGTGCCGTGAGCGAGGCGCTGCAGGTAGCAGGCGTCAATGTGCCGGTGCTTCATCTGGGCCTGCCCGACAAGTTCATTGAGCATGGCGACCCGGTGCGCCTGCTCGCGCTGCAAGGGCTTGACGCCGCAGGCATCCAGGCGTCGATTGAGCGCCGTTTTGGTGCGCTACTACCCAAGGAAATTGCGCCAGCGTTGTAGTGCAGGCAAGAGCAGCAGAAATTTTTTGCTTGTCACTTGCGCTTGATCATGAATTCAAGGGAAAACCCGCAGTTCTCTGATGCTGTGCATTCCTACAATCGGTCTTGGCTCTTTACAGTCCTTGTAGTACAGGCTCTGCGTCTGTGCTGTGAGAAGATTTCACTACAACTATTGGAGTAATTCACATGGATCGTCGTTCCATCATCAAGCATGCAGGCATTGCTGGCGTATTGGCCGCAGGTGCAGCGCCCGCAGTTCATGCCCAAGCGGCCATCCGCTGGCGTCTGGCTTCGAGCTTTCCAAAATCGCTGGACACCATTTTTGGCGCGGCTGATGTGTTTGCCAAGGCCGTCAAGGCGATGTCGGGCGGCAAGTTTGAAATTTCGGTACATGCCGGTGGCGAACTGATGCCCCCCTTTGGCGTGGTCGACGGCGTGCAAAGCGGCACGGTTGAAATGTGCCACACCGTTCCCTACTACTTCTACGGCAAGAACCCCGCGTTTGCGCTGGGCTCGGCTGTGCCGTTTGGTCTGAATGCGCGCCAGATGACGGCGTGGATGATGCACGGCAATGGCCGCAAGCTGATGAACGAGTTCTATGCGGCTTACAACATGGTGAGCTTTGCCGGCGGCAATACCGGCACGCAAATGGGCGGTTGGTTCCGCAAGGAAATCAAGTCGCCCGCCGACTTCAAGGGCCTCAAGATGCGCCTGGGCGGCGGCCTGATCGGCGAAGTGATGACCAAGATGGGTGCCGTGCCCCAGAGCATTCCCGGTGGCGAAATCTACCAAGCGCTGGAAAAGGGCACGATCGACGCCGCCGAGTGGGTGGGCCCGTATGACGACCAGAAGTTGGGCTTCAACAAGGTGGCCCCGTTCTACTACTATCCCGGCTGGTGGGAAGGCGGCCCCGAGGTGGACTTCTTCGTCAACCAGAAGGCGCTGGACTCACTGAGCCCCGAGAACCGTGCCATCGTCGAAGCCGCTACCCAAGTCGCTGCGGCTGACATGTTGGCCAAGTACGACGCGCTCAATCCCACGGCGCTCAAGCAACTGGTTGCCGCCAAGACCAAGGTGCTTCCGTTCTCGCAAGCGGTGCTCGATGCCTCCTTCAAGGCCAGCATGGACGTGTTTGCCGAAAACGACGCCAAGAGCCCCGAATGGAAGAAGATTTACGCCGACCTGCGCAACTTCCAGCGCGACCAGGTGCTGTGGTTCCGCTTTGCCGAATCCGAATTCGACAAGTTCATGGCCAAGCAAAAGCTCTAAGCGCTTTTCGCGCCCAACAAGAAGCCCCGCATCGCGGGGTTTTTTTTGACCCCGCCAAGGCTGCTTGCGGTCAACCGATGACTGGATTGATGCACTTCGTGACGCGGGACGACGAGGTACTCAGCGTGGGGACACTTCGGGACTCAGGACGACGTGGCACTCAGCGCCGTTCGTGTCCTCCGGCCTGCGGCCTCCCCCT
>CAIPBW010000437.1 GCA_903863395.1 uncultured beta proteobacterium | reverse complement strand
TGGCGGACTGGATGACGCGCAGCGCTACGCCTTCATGAAGCGCTTTGACCTCTACATGCAGCGCGGCGGCGGCTAAGCGGCACTGCGCTCAAGGCGTGTGGGCTGCGAGGTGTTCCTTCTTTTTGCGCGCAAAACTCCACCACGGCAGCACCGCACGCAGCGACAGCACTTCGCCGCAGCGCGACGGGGTGTAACCCGCAATGTCGGCCAGCGTCTGTTGCCACGCGGCGCTTTGCAGCAGCGTGCGCAGGGCGCGCACGGCGGGGTCGTCCAGCGCAGACTTGAGGCAGACCAGGTGGTAGTTTTCCTGCACCAGTGGCACAAAGTCGAGCCCCTGGGCGCGCGCTGCCACTTCAATGCCCAGGCTCACGTCGGCCGCACCTGAGGCCACGCACAGCGCTGCCGCCGTGTGCGAGGGCTCGGTGTGGTCAAAGCCCACGATGTCGCTGGGTGCCAGGCCGTCTTGTGAGAGCAACTCTTCGAGCACGACGCGCGTGCCCGTGCCCAGGGCGCGGTTGACAAAGCGCGCCCGGCGCTGCTGCAGGTCGCGCAGGGTGTACAGTGCCAAGGGGTTGCCCGGTGCCACCATAAAGCCCTGGGTGCGCTGGGCAAAGCCGATGATCTTGTGCAGGCCCGGCTGCAGCAGTGGCTTGTAGATGCGCTCGGCGCGCGAGCCCGCCTGCGGGTGCTGCAGGGTGTGAAAACCGGCCATCACGCAACGCCCCTCGTTGAGGCCGCGAATCGCATCCACGCTGCCGCAGAAGCGGATGTCCAGGTGCAGGCGGTGCGGTTCGAGCGCCTGCTCGCGCAACGCTGCCAGCGCGTCGTCGTGGCTGGCGTAGAGCGTGACCACATGCGCCTGCGGATCAAAGGCAACGGCAAAGGCACGCTCCAGATCGCCGCGCAAGGCTTCGATCTGCCCGGCCAGACGCGCCTGCGCCTGGCGCTCGGCCCACATCAGCTTGGAGCCAAACGGTGTCAGGCGTGCCGATTGGCCTTTCTCCCAGACCACCAGTTCGTTGCCGAGTTCTGCCTCCCAGCGCTTGAGTTCGCCCCAGACGTGGCGGTACGACAGCCCCAGGCCGCGTGCAGCGGCCGAGATCGAGCCTTGCGCGGAGAGTGCCTGCAGCAGGTCGATCAGCGGGTTGCGTACCTGCGCCGGAGAGCTGTCACGCGAGAGGGTGTAGTGGAACTGGAGCCTATGCACGGCATTTCATATCGCTGGGTTTTGCATCAGTGGGTACGATACCCTAAGAACACCCTCAAAAATAATGACCACATTTTCTGAGAGCGCAGCCACCGCGCTGCAGCTCGTCGCGGCCCTTGATCCTACGCTTGTCTCCATCGTCTGGCGCTCGCTCGCCGTCAGCGCCAGTGCCTGTGCGCTGGCCTGCAGTTTGGGCTTGGTGCTGGGCGCGTGGCTGGGTGTTGCGCGCTTTGCCGGGCGCGCGGCGGTGCTGACCCTGCTCAACACGTTTTTGGCCGTGCCCTCGGTAGTCGTGGGGTTGGTGGTGTATTTGCTGCTGTCACGCTCGGGGCCACTGGGGTTTCTGGGCTGGCTGTTCAGTTTCAAGGCGATGGTGCTGGCGCAGGCGCTGCTGGTGTTGCCGGTGGTGGCCGCCCTGACGCGCCAGGTGGTGGAAGACGCCGAAACCCTGCATGGCGAGCAACTGGCGTCGCTCGGCGCGGGAGCGCTGCTGCGCAGCCTGCTGCTGGCCTGGGATGAGCGCTTTGCGCTGCTGACCGTGGTGCTGGCAGCGTTTGGGCGCGCGATCTCGGAAGTGGGTGCGGTGATGCTGGTGGGTGGCAACGTGGAGGGCTTTACCCGCGTCATGACCACGGCGATTGCGCTGGAGACCAGCAAGGGCGACTTGCCGCTGGCCCTGGGTCTGGGCCTGGTGCTGCTGGCGGTGGTGCTCTCGCTCAACGCGCTCACCAGCCTGATACGGCGCTGGCGCGAGCGCGAAGAGGGCGGCACACCGGCTCTGCCTGCGCTGGGGATGAGCCTATGAGCGTGGTGCTGGAGACGCTGGATGCGGCCGTGCGCTACGGCACGCGCGCGCGCGGCGTGCAGGCGCTCGATGGCGTGAGCCTGCGCGTACACGCAGGCGAGCGCGTGGCGCTGGTGGGTGCCAACGGCTGCGGCAAGAGCACCCTGCTGCGCCTGCTGCACGGCTTGCTTGCACCTACGGCCGGTGCCGTGTTGCGTGACCCTGACACCACCCAGGCAATGCTGTTTCAGCGCCCGCACATGATGCGCTTGTCGGTGCAAAGCAATGTGGCCCTGGGCCTGTGGCTGCGCGGCCAGCGCTGGAGCCAGGCGCAGGCACTGGCCGCGCAGGCGCTGCAGCGCGTGGGGCTGGAAGCACTGGCGGCACGCTCGGCGCACAAGCTCTCGGGTGGGCAGCAGCAGCGCGTGGCACTGGCGCGTGCCTGGGCGCTGGAGGCACGGGTCTTGTTTCTGGACGAGCCCACCGCCAGCCTGGACCCG
Organism: uncultured beta proteobacterium; assembly: GCA_903863395.1. GTDB lineage: Bacteria > Pseudomonadota > Gammaproteobacteria > Burkholderiales > Burkholderiaceae_C > Allorhodoferax. The sequence goes on along the minus strand of CAIPBW010000437.1, from coordinate 1,771 downwards.
CACGCCAAGCGCGAAGTGGAAGCATTGGTGGGCGACTACGCGCGCGCGCGCGCAAACACCACCCTCGTATTTGCCAGCCACAACCTGGGTCAGGTCAAACGCCTGGCCAGTCGCGTTTTGTATCTGGAACAGGGTCGCGTGCTGGCCGATTTGAGCGTTCAGGATTTTTTCGACAGCAGTGTGCTGTCTGCGCATCACCCCCAAGCCCATGCTTTTGTCAAAGGAGAATCGGTATGAAATTTCTTGAGCACTTCGCGCTACACAAACTGCTGCAGCGCGCCCCGACCGCGCTGGTGGCAGTGGCGCTGGCAGCATTTGGTCTGGGCGCTTCGGCGCAGTCGATTGTGGTGGCATCGACCACATCGACCGAGCAGTCGGGGCTGTTTGGCCACCTGCTGCCCGAGTTCAAACGCGCCAGCGGTATCGACGTGAAGGTGGTGGCGCTGGGCACCGGCCAGGCCATCGACATGGGCCGGCGCGGCGACGCCGACGTGCTGTTTGTGCACGACAAGGAGGCCGAGGAAAAAGTGGTGGCCGAGGGCTTTGCCGTCAAGCGTCTGGAAGTGATGTACAACGACTTTGTCTTGATTGGCCCCAAGGCCGACCCCCAGGCCACGCGCGGCGCAGACATTGTTGAGGCGCTCAAAAAGGTGGCGGCAGGTAACGGCGCATTCATCTCGCGCGGCGACAAGAGCGGCACCCACGCGGCCGAGTTGCGCTACTGGAAGATGGCGGGCCTGGACGGCGCGCCCGAGAAACTGGGCAGCGGCTACAAGTCCTGTGGCTGCGGCATGGGCCCGGCGCTCAACATGGCTGCCAGCACCGGCGCCTACGTGCTGGCCGACCGTGCCACCTGGCTCAACTTCAAGAACCGCGCTGATCTGACGGTGCTGGTCGAAGGTGACAAGCGCCTGTTCAACCAGTACGGCGTGATGCTGGTCAACCCCGCGCGCCACCCCCACGTGAAGGCGGCCGATGGCCAGAAATTTATCGACTGGGTGACCTCCAGCGCAGGCCAAGGCGTGATTGCAGCCTACAAGATCGGCGGCGAGCAGCTGTTTTTCCCCAACGCCGCACCTGCGGGCAAATAAGAGAGTCCCTAGCGGATCGGGTGCACGTCCTGGCCGAGCATGGCGCGGGAGATCAGGGTCAGGCCCGAGGGTGTGACCCGAAAGCGCTTGCGGTCTTCTTCCGGGTTGACGCCCACTTGGGTGCCGTCGGCAATCACGCAGCTCTTGTCGATGATGCATTTTTTCAGAATGCAGTTGCGCCCGATCTGCACGCCCGGCAGCACGATGGAGTCTTCGATTTGCGAAAAGCTGTGGATGTGCACGCCCGAGAACAGCATGCAGCGCGAAATCCTGGAGCCGCTGATGATGCAGCCGCCCGCGACCATGGAGTCCACCGCCGAGCCACGGCGGCCATCGTCGTCGAACACAAATTTGGCGGGTGGGCTTTGCGGCTGCCAGGTCCAGATGGGCCAACTTTCGTCGTACAGGTTGAGCTGCGGCGTGACTTGCACCAGGTCCATATTGGCGGCCCAGTAGGCTTCGAGCGTGCCCACGTCGCGCCAGTAGGCGGGCTTGTCGGGGTCGCCCACATGGCTGTACGCAAAGCTCTGGGCAAAGGTGCGGTAGCGCTTGACGCAGTGGGGGATGATGTCCTTGCCAAAGTCGTGGCTGGAGCGGGGGTCGTCGGCGTCGCGGCGCAACTGTTCAAACAGGAAGCGCGCATTGAAGACGTAGATGCCCATGCTGGCCAGGGCGGTGTC
>CAIPBW010000436.1 GCA_903863395.1 uncultured beta proteobacterium | reverse complement strand
TCAAGGAATTGGCGGTGTCTCAGGCCCAGGTGCGCGAGAACTTTCAGCGCTATGGCCTGCTCGACCCACAGGTGCAGTTTCTGGAAGGCTTGTTTGCCAATACCCTGCCGAGGGCCCCGATAGAGAAACTGTCGGTGCTGCGCCTTGACGGCGACATGTACGAGTCCACCATGGATGCAATCACCGCGCTGTACCCGAAGTTGTCGGTGGGCGGGTTTTGCATTGTGGATGACTACGGCGCAGTACCTGCCTGTCGCCTGGCCGTGAATGACTATCGGCGTGCGCACGGCATTGAGGCCCCGGTAGGCATGATCGATTGGACCGGCGCCTGCTGGCGTAAAGAGTAGGCACCTGCCAAGCCAAACCATGCCTCTTGATGCTGCCTCGCTGAGCTTCGTAAGCTGCGTCACGGACCTTCAGGTTTTGCAGGAGCGTCTGCTGGCGTCGCCCTGCCTGCAGCGTGGCGGTCATCGGCTTACGCTTGTACAGAACGCAGCGTCGGCAGCTGACGGTTTCAATGCAGCGCTGCTAGGCGCGGCACCAGGAACGTGGTTGGTATGGGTGCATCAAGACATATTTCTTCCACAAGGCTGGGACGCGGGCTTTGCCATGGCATTGGCAGAAGCGCAGACACAATTCCCCGCACTGGCGGTGGCGGGCGTGTATGGCGTTGCAGGTGCGGGTGCGCAGGCACGGCGCGCCGGGCACGTGCTCGACCGCGGACGACTGCTGCGCGAGCCCGCAGCCCTGCCGTGCCTGGTGGACAGCCTGGACGAGATGCTGTTTGCCGTGCGGGCTGACACCCGACTGCAGCTTGATGCAACTCTGGGTTTTGACTTTTACGCAACCGATCTGGCGCTGCAGGCCCAGGCCCGGGAGTTGCAGTGTGCGGTGGTGGATGCCTATTGCGAACACTGGTCCGCAACCCCTACACCCGAAGCCGCGCAGACGGGTTTGGCGCAGCGCATCCTGGCTAGCGGAACAGCGTTCGAACGCAAGTGGCAGCACCGCTTGCCGCTCACCACCTCATGCTTTGACATCGGCCAACCCGGCGATATTGCCCGCGCGATTGCCCGGACTATGAGCGCGCCCATCAGCGCCTGACATGCAACTACCTGACTCCATCGCCCGCTGGCTCAAACCCCGCACTTGGAACTACGCCGCCCAGCGCCTGGATTTTGGCTTGCTGTTGCCGCTAATCGCCCGTTTGCCGCTGCGATGGGCGTACCGCGTGTCTGATTGGCGCGGAGCCTTTAACGCCCGCTTCGCGCGCGACTGGACCGAACTGTCGGTGGGGTCCCCTTTCATGGGCGAACGCTGCGCCGCAGCTTATCGCGAATTGTTCCCGCAAGCTTCGCGTACCGAGATTCAGAAGATGGTGGTGCAACGCTACCAGACCACGACGCGCGAAGAGTTGGTGGCCGTACTGGCAATTCAGGGCCGACTAGACAAGATCGACTGGGATATGGCTTCGTTCCGGCAAGCGCTGGTACAGCGCCAAGCTGGTCGGGGCTTGGTGGTGGTGATAAGCCACTTCGACAATTTTTTCCTGGGCATGATCGGCATTGCACGCTGCGGCCAACCGGTTCACACGATGAAATCGGACATCGTGCAGGACCCCCGCGTACACCCCACGTTGCGGAAGTTTTTCCATGTCAAGTACCAACGCTACGAAGAGGCGATGGGCGACGTACCTTTCCTGACCTATGGTGCTGCTGCGCGTGACGCATTTCATCGTGTGCTGAACCAGGGTGGGATTGTGGTGATGGCATCGGACGGTCCCGCGAGTCAGGATGAGCACAAGGGGACGTGGGTGTCGTGGATGGGCAAAAAACGCAAAATGGCCGATGGGGCCGTGCGTATGGCCATGGACACCGGGAGCCAAATAGTGGGAATGCGCAGCCCGTATGCCAAACTTGGGAGGGTTGTCGCGCAATGGAGTGAGATGATTGACCCACAGAACTTTCCTATGCATGACCCCGTACGTACCCGCGAGTTGATTTACGCCCCGATATTTGCATTCTTGGAGACTGGCATCCGAGCCGATCCCGGTCTCTGGTGGGCCGCTCACCTGCTGGGGGATTTCGAAGTCAAAGACGAACAGGTATGACACTTTCCGTTTTGTTCAATACCGCATCGGGTCTGGCCGGGTCAGACGAGTATGAGCTCGGTCTGCGCGATTTGCGCAACGCATTGGGGCGTAACTCCAACTTGCACCAATGGCACGAATTTGACGCATCGAGCCCTTCGTGTGCGCCGGGCCAACTGCTGCCCACGGTGCAAGGGGAGCAGGTCCTGGCCATCCTTAATCCGGCGGTGATTGTTTCGGACAGTTTTTTGGAGACTTTGGCGCAAGTGCTGACAAACTATCCGCAAAGTTGCGTCCTGCCAGCCGACCCGCGCGACGCGGTTGGCCCGTGGCAGATCGACTACGCCAGCCGCCTTGGGTTTGAGCGTTATGTTCAACGGCGCCAGGGTTTGCCGCCCTCTCGTCCCGGAACCGGGCTTGCGCCCTGGCTGTTTATGGCCAATACCCAGGCGCTGCAATCAGCGCTGGCACAGTCGCCTGCGCTCGGCTGGAGCGATTTGCCCGGTGCCATGCCTGAGCCCGCCTACATCGCCGAGCGGGCCTTTGTGCACTCGTACGCTGACTACCAAAAGAACGACCGCCGTGAATTTTTGCACTTAATCCCCCCAGATGTAAAAAAGCTGATGGACGTGGGCGGAGGCGAAGGCGGTTTTTTGCGCGCCTTCCAACAACAGCGCAACGCCCAGGTACTGCTGGTGGAACCCAACACCGCATCCTCGGACGTGGCCCGCAGCAATGGCGTTGCCGTATTCAACGGGCGCTTTGAGGCGCTTGATCCAGACCAGGCGGGTCTGTTTGACTGCATCAGCTTCCTTGACGTGCTTGAGCATTTCGAGCACCCGCTGGCAGCACTACAGCACGCACACCGGCTGCTGCGCCCGGGCGGGCATGTTGCCTTGTCCATCCCCAACGTGGGGCACTGGTCGGTGGTGCAGGGGTTGTTGCACGGCCGGTTTGATTATTTGCCAGTGGGGATTTTGTGCTGCACCCACCTTCGCTTTTTTACCGAGCGCAGTTTGCGCGGCTTGCTGGAAGACGCCAATTTCAAGGTCGAGACCTGGCACGCGCAACACCAACCCCTGCCGGATGAATTTGCCAGGGAGCTTGGCGTGCGGCCCAACACGGCAACTAGCTGGGATCTGCAGAGCCTGGGCACGGACAGCTTTCACGTGATTGCATTGCGACGATGATGCCCATGCCATCGATTGACATTGCCATCGTCAACTACCGAGGCGCGGATGACACGCTTGCGGCGCTGAAACGGTTAGGGCAATGGCCGCACGGAACGGTCTGGGTGGTGGACAACAGCGCGCATGAGGCAGACGTGCAAGCAGAGTCGGCCGCATTGCGCCAAGCCTGTGCCGCAATGCCTTGGGTGAACTTGAGCGCACCGGGCAGCAACCTCGGTTTTGGCTGCGCCTGCAATCTGGCCTTTGCACAATCAAGTTCAGATTTTTTTCTGTTACTCAATCCAGATGCGCGCATTGCGCCGGACGCCGTGTTGCGACTGGTTGACACTCTGGCCGAGAACCCGCGCTTGGGTGCGGTTTCGCCCAAGATTTATTGGAACGAGCAACACTCTTTTGTACTGCCAACAGCTTTTCCCCAAACGCCATGGCATAGCGTGGCGCTGGCGCTGGCTACCCACTTTCCGCGCACAACGCAAAGCCTGGTGTGGCGCAACCTGCAACGCACAATGCAGCAGATGGCCGGGCCTTCCTGGTTTGAGGTGCCCTTTCTGGCGGGTGCCGTGATGCTGCTGCGCCGCGCCGCCGTAATGGCAGCAGGCGGATTGTTTGACCCCGCTTACTTCATGTTTTTTGAGGACTCTGACCTTTCGCTGCGGCTGCGCCGCGCCAATTTTGCGCTGGCGGTGGTGCCTGCCATAAGCGCCGTGCATGCGTACCAGCACAAGGCGTCCAAGGCAGCGCTGATGCAGCAAAGCCACAGTCAGTATTACAGCAAGCAGTTCCCTGCGTTTTATGCCCTCTCAGACCAATTGCATGATATTTCCGCATTCATGCGGCACGTACCGACTGCGCGCTGGGGCAAGGTGCTGGAGGCACCAGTGGCCAGCGCTGCCGAGTTCGCACAGCTTAGCGGCGCATGCCCGGTAATTGCCCTGAGCCCGTCGCCCCTGATGATGCCGGTGATGTTCAGGCCGGATGTGGGTGCCGCGCGTTGCCTGGATGCGCAGGAATGGGCTTTGCTGGAGCCCGCACATTATGTGGCGCTGGTGAAAAACACCGACCAACCCAGGGGGTGGACCTGGGTTTACTTTGAACGTGCTGCACTAAACAGCTGAGAAATTGCCATTGCTGACAATCAAGTGCGTCGCAATGGGGATACCAGTCGTTATCATTGGCACCCATGTCCTGACTGAGCAGGATTGTCCATTTATTGCACCGCCCTTTGGAATCTGACCTCACCCCCTACAGCGCAAGCCTCTGCATACCGGCACAGGCGGTGCTGGTGCTCGCTCCACATCCCGACGATGAGGTGTTTGGGTGTGGTGGTGCCATTGCCGCGCATGTACAGGCCGCTATTCCCGTAAAGGTAGTGGTTTTATCGGATGGGGCCCGATTTGGTGACGCGAGCGTGCGTTCCCGCGAATGTATCGCTGCGGCGAAAGTCTTGGGCTATGGCGTGCCTGAGTTTTGGGAACTGCCCGATCGCGGGGTAAGGTACTCGGAAGACTTGGTTTTGCGTATTGCTGCCAGCATGGATAGCGTCGGCGCCGATCTTGTTTATTGCCCTTCTCCTTGGGAGGTGCATCCCGACCATCGGCAAGCTACCATGCTCGCGGTGGAGGCGGTGCAGCGTGCCACCCGGCCCGTGCGGTTGGCGTTTTATGAGGTGGGCGCACCTCTGCGGCCCAATGTGCTGCTGGATATCAGTGACCAAGCTGCAACAAAGGACGCGGCGATGCAATGCTTTGCATCGCAGATGGATCAGCAGGACTATTTGCGGCACGTCCACGGCCTGAACCAATTCCGCACGTACACGCTGCCACGGCAAATCAAAGCTGCAGAGGCTTTTTGGGTAGTGAGCGCAGCCGAAGTCGGGCGACAAATGCCATCGGATTGGCTCAATACGACATCTCCGGGATTGCTCGGTGATGGAGCGGCGTTGCCGCAGGGCCTGCCACTGGTGTCGATTTTGATACGTAGCGCGGGTGGCGTGCACCTAGCCGAGGCACTGGATTCGGTAGCGCTGCAAACCTACCGGCCGATTGAAGTCATCGTTGTCGCCATGCGACCGGGTCACGATCCACTTCCTGCCATGCACGGCGGCTTCCCCCTGCGGCTGCTTACAACAGGCAAGGTGTTGAGCCCCAGCTTGGCGGCCAACCTGGCCATGGAACATGCACGCGGTGAGTTGTTACTGTTTCTGGATGAAGACGATTGGTTGATGCCTGGCCACGTCGCCCGTCTAGCCCATGTGCTCACCCTGCAGCCACATGCTTTGGCTGCGTACACAGGCATCAGTCTCGTAAGTACAGAAGGTGACTCGTTGGGTCAGGTTTTTGATGTTCCGTTTGATGCCATACGACAACTGGCTGGTAACCTGGCACCAATTCATGCCGTGCTGTTTAGAGCCAAGGCGATGAACCTGGGTTGCAAGTTCGACGAGGCACTCACAAGTTGCGACGATTGGGATTTCTGGCTGCAACTCGGTCGCCTCGCGCCGCTGGTCCACCTGCCTGGTGTAAGTGGCGCGTACCGCAGTCGCGAGGGACATGCCGAAACGACAGACTCCACCAAGAACTGGACCGGAGCGCGCGAAATCCAGGGAAAATGGGCAAAGCTCTGGACCGCACAACAAATCGATCAAATGATGCACAGGGTGTGGACGCACCCGCAGTTGGAATCCCGCTTGGAAGGCGCACAGCAACAATTAAATTCAGCACAAGTTCTCGTTGACCAAGGGCAGCAACTGCTGGCGCAGCAACAACAACAAAACCAGACTCTGAGCGAGACCCTGGCCAGTCAGCAACGCCAAAACCAGACTCTGAGCGAGACCCTGGCCAGTCAGCAACGCCAAAACCAGATTCTGAACGAAACTTTAGCTCTCCAGCAACAACAGTTAGAACTGGAACAGCGGCAATGCCAAGCGCTGGCGGAGAGTCTGTCGCAACAGCAACGTCAACTGGCGGCTGAACAGGAGCAAGGCCGGGCGCTCGCCGAAAGGTTGGTGCAACAACACGAGCAGTTAGAGTCGGCGCAACAACACAGCCAGGCGCTGGTAGAGAGCCTGGCGCAGAAGACGCAATACGGCGAACAGTTGCAACGATTGAATCAGGAACTGGAGTTAAGCCGTGCATGGTTTGCCCAGCAGACCGACGCATTGCTGCAAAGCAGTTCCTGGAAGATCACGGCCCCAATTCGCTGGATAGGGCAGATAGTTCCGTTTACCCGGGGCGTGCTGCATACCAATTGGCTGGCAAGAAGCACATACCAGGCGCTTTTGCGTTCCATTTATATGCGCAGCGGGCTGCTCAGAGCTGGCCGGCAAAAGTATTTGCAGTGGAAGTTGCGTGCAGCGTCAAATATTCAAGTCATCGCAAACTCCAAAGACAATTCGCTGGCCCTGCAGGCCCTTTCCAACCGCCGCTTTGCGCAGGACGCACTGGTTAGCGCGACCAGCGCCGCAAACCCAGTCACATTGCCCGAGATTGATATTTCGGCGGTTTCCTACAACAGTGCGCGCTGGATCAAGCCTTTCTTTGACTCGCTGCTCGCTCTGGACTACCCGCCATCGAAAATTCACTTGCACTTTGTTGACCACGGCTCAAAGGACGATACCGTTAGTCAACTTCGGGAGATGCTAACCACAACTGCTGCCAGGTTTGCAAGTAGTCGGGTGATCGAGCAGAGCAACCTCGGGTTCGGTGCTGGCCACGACCGCGCGATTCAGGAGGGGCATGCGCCCTATTGCCTGGTAACCAATCTGGACCTCGAGTTCTCGCCTGATGCGCTGCGCCAGGCAGTGCTTGTCGCCCTCAGCGACACGCATGAGTCTGTCGCCAGTTGGGAATTCAGCCAAGCGCCCTATGAGCATCCCAAGTACTACGACCCAGTCACCCTGGAAACCAATTGGTCATCGCACGCCTGTGTGCTGATTCGCCGCAGCGCGTACTCCAGGGTTGGAGGCTATGACAAGGCGATTTTCATGTACGCCGAAGACGTGGAGTTGTCGTATCGCTTGCGCTCCTACGGATATGCATTGAAGTATTTGCCAAAAGCACGAGTACTGCACCACACCTACGAGGATGTTGGGCAAGTAAAGTCGATGCAGTTTGCCGGCAGCACCATCGGCAATGTCTATATCCGCTTCCGCTACGGAAAATCTGCAGACCGGCGCGCTGCGGTTTTGCTGTATGCCGCACTGCTTGCCAGGCCAGCACCGTTTCCGGGTGCCAAGCGGTTGCTGCTAAAAAATGCAATCGGCTTGTTGACTAAGGCCCCTCATTTTCTTGTTGGGAAAGGTAACGAGCAAGCTTATTTTCCACTGCGCGGCTTTGACTATGAAATGACCCGCGATGGAGCCTTCTGGAACACCCAAGCGGTGAACGACTGCGGCAGTTTTCCGCTGATATCGATCATTACCCGTACCTACAAAGGCAGAGGTATGTTCCTGGAGCAGGCCATGCAAACTGTTTTTAACCAAACGTATCCAGCCATTGAGTTGCTAGTGATTGAGGACGGAGGCAACAGCCAGCAGGAACTGGCCTTGACGCTTGCCAAACGTGCGCCCAGCAGCGTTGTAGTGCGGTTTTTTGCGAATGAAAAGTTGGGCCGCTCAGCCGCTGGCAATGTCGGACTGGCTGCATCCAAGGGACAGTACTTGATGTTCCTGGACGACGACGACCTACTGCTGTCAGATCACGTTGAGACCTTGATGGCAACATTGCTGCGCGATGCCAGTCTGTCAGCGGCCTACGCATTATCAATGGAGGTGTTGACCGCCGTGGAACCTTCCATGGAACGATATGTGGAAGAGTCGTTCTATACGCCAGGCCTGTTTAGGCAGGAGTGGGACTACAGCGTGCTGCTGGACCACAACTTCATACCAATTCAAGCCATCCTGTTCAAGCGTGATTTGTATGCGCTGCGCGGAGGCTTTGATATGAGTCTTGACCAACTGGAAGACTGGAACCTGTGGCTGCGCTATGGGTACGGAAATAAATTTGCCTACGTTGCCAAGACCACCTCCCTGTTTCGGTCCCCCGCCAAGCCCGAGGTTCGATCAGCACGGCATATGCTGCTTCACGAAGCCTACAACACTGCCAAGAGCGGTGCCATGCGAAGTCTGGGATTGGAAAGCGCATCTCAATGACTCACGGCAATAATTTGACAGCTCTGCGTTGGTTTGCTGCGGGGCTAGTGCTCTACGGCCACTCATTTGTTTTTCTTGGCCTGCCTGAGCCCACCTTCATGGGATGGGCACCTTTGGGACCGCTTGGCGTATTTATTTTCTTTGCCATTAGCGGATATCTGGTCGCACAAAGTTGGGAGAGTGATCCACACCCATTACGATTCTTGCAACGCCGTGCGTTAAGAATTTTCCCGGGTCTCTTTGCTTGCACGGCGCTGTCGGTTTTTGTTCTCGGCCCATTGCTTACCAGTCTGCCACTGTCTGATTACTTCCACCACGAGCGCACCAGAGGATATTTCGAAAACGTCGCGCTCTACACCGTTTATTACTTACCCGGCGTGTTTGAGCACAGCCGTGTTCCAAATGCGGTCAATGGGTCACTTTGGAGTTTGCCTGCAGAATTTTTTATGTACTTAACGCTGGCCTTGGTGGGGCTGTTAAAAGTCCCACGCCTTGGTTGGCTTGTGATCGTCGCTGGAATGATGTTGCTGTCCCGCTTCTGGGCTTCGCAGGCGACGGAAATGTTGGTCATCTATCGCACCGACGTGCGCCAAGTGGTAATTTGCGGTGTTTTCTTTTGGATTGGTGCAGCCTTCTTCAAATACAAGATCAGCAGACTGTTTTCGACCACAACCGCACTTAGCGCCGTCGTCATTTGGCTTTGTTTATCGCGCTGGCCAGAAGTCTTTATTCTGATGGGATGGCTAATGCTGCCATTTTTGGCGCTGGCTTTTGGATTGGAAAAAGGGCGTTGGCTTGGCCGCTTGGCCAAACACGACTACTCCTACGGCATCTACATTTACGCATTTCCAGTGCAACAGACCGTTGTTGCGCTATGGCCGTCAATTTCACATGGCATGTATCTTGGGATGACAAGTGTCATGACTTTGGGTTTGGCGGCCATGTCCTGGCACTGGATTGAGCAACCGGCATTGCGGCTAAAACCGGTTCGTCCCGCAACCGCGTAAAGCAAGACTGCTCCAATCCCCCCCAACGTAGACCCCACCCCCTACAAACCCCACTACACTGCGCATACAGTCATGGCACCGCACTTTTGAGGAGAAACCCGATGGTCAAGAAATTGCACAAGAGCACTTCGGCTGGCGACGCTGGCGCGCATTTGAGTGGCTCGGTCAAGGATTCGGCGCAGCAGATCTGGCAAGCCGGACTTGGTGCCTTTACCCGCGCCCAGGCCGAGGGCACCAAGGCGTTTGAGGCACTGGTGAAAGAAGGCACGGCCATTCAGCGCAAGACCCAGGCCGCTGCCGAAGAAAAGATTTCAGAAGCCACCAACAAGATGAGCACCATGGCCACCGACATTAGCTCCAAGGCCTCCGGCCAATGGGACAAGCTGGAAAACATTTTTGAAGAGCGCGTGGCCAAGGCGCTGGGCAAGCTCGGCGTGCCTTCGGCCAAAGACATCAAGGCGCTGACGGCGCGTATTGACGAACTCAGCGCAGCCGTGCACAAGCTCTCGGCCAAGGCCCCAGTCGCGCCCAAGGCTGCGGCACCCAAAGCTGCGGCCAAACCCGCTGCCAAGAAGAAGGCTCCGGCCAAGGCCACCAAACCTGTCGCCCGCCCCGAGGCCTGATGGCCAAGAAAGCCCCGCGCCGCACGGCCGAGCGCATCCTGGAGGTGACGCTGGAGCTGTTCAACCGCTTTGGCGAGCCCAATGTCTCGACCACGCTGATTTCGGCCGAGCTTGGCATCAGCCCGGGCAACCTGTACTACCACTACCCAGCCAAGGACGAGCTGATCAACTCCTTGTTCGACCGCTACGAAAAGTCGCTCAACGAACTGCTCAACGCCAGCGACGATGTGCGCGATGTGGAGGACGCCTGGTTTTTCATGCACAGCCTGTTTGAGCTGATCTGGCAGTACCGCTTTCTGTACCGCGACCTCAACGATCTGCTGAGCAAGAACCGGCGTCTGGAAACGCATTTTCAGTTTGTGCTGAAGAACAAGACGCGCTCGATCAAGGCCATGCTCGACAGCATGAGCCGCGCCGGTGCCGTGCGCATCGACCTGCGCGAAGCCGAGCCCACTGCCACCAGCATGGTGGTGGTGCTGACCTATTGGCTGAGCTACGAATACGTGCGCGACCCACGCAACGCGCTCGAGCCCGCCAGCGCCCAGGCGGCGCTGATGCGTGGCGCGCTGCATGTGCTCAATCTGCTCACGCCCTACCTGGAGCCGGATCAACGCGCCCACCTCATGAAACTGTCGGGGGCGTACACCAGCCCCGCTGTGGCTTAAACTCGGCACTATGAAGCCGCCAAAGCGCCTCTCCGTCGGCGCTACCGGCGGCCACCGCCACCCTGAGGAGACAGCAGCCATGGCCCGATGGAACGCCTTTGCGTATACCAGCGAGTACTCTTTTGATGCAGCTCGGCTCAAGCGCCACTGGAAGCGGCTGCACAGCGCCGACCAGGAGCCGCTGCCCCAAGACGCCAGGGTATTGACCGCCTGGGCCCTGATGCACAGCGGCCAGTTTGAAAAGGCCGTCGACGCCGGACTGAAGCTGGGCGCAGCGGGCACGACCGTTACCAACAAGGCCACCTGCGTCTACGCCAATTACCTCGAACCCAAAGAGAAGACGCGCCTGGAACTGTTCATGCAGGTGGCGCAGCGCGCGGCCGAGCAGGCGCGCGCCGAGTCCGACAACGCCAACGCGTATTACTGGCAGGCCTACGCGCTGGGGCGCTACAGCCAGGGCATCAGCGTGGCCAAGGCGCTGGCGCAGGGCATTGGCAGCAAGATCAAACTGGCGCTGGAAACCGCCATCCGATTGCAGCCGCTGCACGCCGACGCGCACATCGCGCTGGGCACGTTCCACGCCGAGGTGATTGACAAGGTGGGCGCGCTCATCGGCAACATGACCTACGGCGCAAAAAAAGACACCAGCCTGCGCCTGTTCGCGCAGGCGCTGCAGCTGGTACCCGAGTCGCCCATTGCCCGCATCGAGTACGCCAACGCGCTGGTGATGCTAGAAGGCGACGCCCGCATGGACGAAGCCACCCACCTCTACGAACAAGCCGCCGCCACCAAAGCACTGGACGCGGTACAGCGCCTGGACGTAGAAATGGCGCTAGCCGAACTGGCCGATTAGCTCATGCGCGCCGCCGCTGCGCGGGTCGCTGCCCCCCGAGGGGGCACCACCCCCGTCATCGCGAGGCTACGCCACTTCGTCATCGCGAGGCCGCCAGGCCGTGGCGATCCATGACTTCATGCCTGCATGGATTGCCGCGTCGCTACGCTCCTCGCAATGACAGCCTCTCGCCCTCGCACGAATAATTCGCTCCATCGTGATTGATGGAGTTCTCTTTATTCCTCGCCCCACGGCAGCATCAGCGTAACCATAGAGAGCTTGGCAAATTCGGGCTCGAAGCGGTCGATGATGTTTTGCGGGTCGGGGCACAGGGTGGAGTCGGACACCACGCCGAACTGCACGCCGCCGGCGTAGCTCAGGATCGACACGCCCAGGCCGACGGTGCCGCTTTGGGGCACCCAGAACAGCGACTCTTCAATCACCGAGCCGCAGATGCGCAGCTTCTCGCGTGGGCCGGGCACGTTGGTCATCACCGCCGTGGTTTTCTTGGAGAACAGGCCCAGCATCGCGTCCTGCAGAGGCTTGACCAGCAGCCCCGCTACCGCCAGCAGGCCAAAGGCCAGCAGTGGCTGCATGCTGCCCTTGAGGCCCTGCATACGCCTGCGCACTTCATACACGCGCTCGATCGGGTTATCGATCCCCACCGGCAGCACCAGCGGTGCCAGGCCAAACTGGTTGCCCAACTGGTAGGCCTTGTCCAGCGGGCGCAGGTTGACCGGCACCATGGCGCGTATTTCCTTGCCCTCGGTGGATTCGCCGTGGCTCTTGAGGTATTCGCCAATGGCACCGGCCACGCAACTGAGCAGCACATCGTTGATCGAGCAATTCAGCGCCTTGCCCACCGCCTTGACTTCCACCAGCGGCAGTGGCTTGCACCAGGCCACGCGCTTGCTGCGCCCGGGGATGCCCTTGAGCCGGGTGGGCGAGTCGTCGGCCATAAGCGCCAGCGCAGCCAGGTCGCTGATGGCGTGAAAGGCTAGCTTGGCCAGGTCGACCGAGCCACTGACGCCCTTTTCCATGCCCTTGTGCGGGTCCATCAGCAAGTCGAGCGAGCGCGCTGCGCCCTCGCCTGCCGCGCCCAGCGCCTTGACGGTCATATTGGTCAGCGGCTTGAGCAACGCGTCGGCAATCCAGTCCTCGGCTGCTTCCAGGCCGTGGTGCTGGGGATGGTCATGGTGGTGCTCCAACTCGGGCGGTGCCGCGCCCCCATCCACCAGCGACTGGGTTACCGAAATCAGCGCAATCCCGTCGGCAATGCAGTGGTGGATGCGCACCAGCACGGCCGAGCCGCCCTGGTAGCGCTCGATCAGGTGGAACTGCCACAGCGGGCGCGAGCGGTCCAGCGGCTCCATGGTGAGCGCAGCCAACCGGTCCTGCAGCGCAGACTGCGCCTGCCCGGCCGGGCGGCGCGGCAACTTTTCGATCACCAGGTGCTCGCGCATGTCAAATGCCTGGTCGTGTACCCAGGTGGCCCCGGCTGCGTCCTCTACCGCGCGCTGCATGAAGCGCGGGTACTTCAGCAGGCGGTCCTCAATGCGCTGGGCCAGGTCGTCGTAGCTGATGCCGGGCTTGATCACCCAGACCCCGACGATCATCATCAGGTTGCTTTCGGAATCCATGCGCAGCCAGGCGGTGTCGACCTTGGTCATGCGCTCGCCGTGCAGCCCCAGGGTGCCTGCTACTGCATCGGTCACGTTTTTTTGCACTGTCTTGGCAGCACTGCGGGCGACTTTTTTTGCACTGACTCTGGTAACCATGTGGACTCCGGGCTGCGAATTCTTGGGGGAATGCCTGTATTCTGAAGGCAAAACGCGCCGTAAGATAGCGCACAAGCACACAAAGGAGAAAACCGTGGCCACTCTCAAATCCAAATTCGACACTGCCGTCACCAACTCCAAGCAACTCACCGAGCGGCCGGACAACGCAACGCTGCTCAAAATCTACGCCTTGTACAAGCAGGCTACGGCGGGCGACAACACCGAAAAGAAGCCCGGCCTTATGGATATGGTGGGCCGCGCCAAGTGGGACGCCTGGAACGGCCTCAAGGGAACGGCGTCAGACGACGCCATGAAGCAATACGTGGCGCTGATTGCCTCGCTGAGCTAAATCGCGCAGCGGCCGCGCTGCCGACGCTGGTGCCGCCCTCGTCACGCAAGCAGGCTATTTTTTCCTGGCGGCGGGCTTTTTGGCAGCCGCTTTGGGCAGTAGCAGGGTATCGAGATTTTTCACAATTTCGGCTTCGATGCGGTGTTTGAATGCCCCCAGCAGCAGCCCGAGCTTGGCGTCCAGATCAAAATGGTCGGCGTTGACGCGCAGCGTGCCGCTCACGCCCGAGCGCACAAAGCGCACCAGGTCGGCGCTGTGGCCTTCCTCGTAAGTGCATTCCATGTCAAACTCGGCCTCAACCTGTTCGGCCCAGGCGTAGGCAATTTTGCGTGCCGCCGCAAGCCCCAGGCTGTGATCCCGTCGAATGTGTAAATTGGCCACTGCTGTCCTCCTTCACCATGCTCTACAAGTTCAAATCCAAAGCCACCGGCGACCTCATCATGCTCGAAGCCAACGGGCGCCAGATTTTGCGCATCATCGGTAAGGATCATACGGAATCGCTCGCCAAGGGCATTTTGCTACCCGAGCACATGACCCAGGCGATTGCCGCGCTGGAGGCCGCCATTGCTGCAGACGAGGCAGCACAGAAGCAGCGCGCGCAGGAGGCGCTGGAGCGCGGCGAGGCTGCCGAGCGGCCCGAAGGCATTTCACTGCGCCAGCGCGCCGCGCCCTTTATCGACACGCTCAGGCGCTGCCTCAAGGAACAGCACGAACTGGTCTGGGGCGTGTAGCTCAGTCGGCGTACACGCCGGCGGCCTTGATGATCGGGCTCCACTTGGCGATTTCGGAGAGCACAAACTTCTTGTGCTCGGCAGGCTCTACCCGCGCGTCGGTCACCATCACCGCGCCCAGCGCTTCCTGCTTCTTGATGAAGTCGGGGTCTTTGAGCGCAGCTTTCAGCGCTGTATTGATTTTGGTCAGCACATCAGCGGGCGTGCCCTTGGGCGCGTACAAGCCGTTCCAGACCGTCACTTCAAAACCCTTGAGGCCCGACTCCTGCAAGGTCGGAATATCCTTGAGCACCGCCGTTGGTATGCGCCGCGCTGTGGACACGCCGTAGGCCAGCACCTTTTTGGCGTCAATGTGGGCGGTGGTGTTGGTGGTCTGGTCGCACATCAGGTCGATCTGGCCGCCAATCAGGTCGGTGATGGCCGGCGCCGTACCCTTGTAGGGCACGGTGGTCATGTCAGCCTGCAAGGCGTTTTGCAGCAGCAAGCCGCACAGGTGCGAGGCCGAGCCCACACCGGCGTTGCCCAAGTTCACCTTGCCCTGGTTCTGGCCAATCCAGGTAGCCAGTTCCTTGAAGCTTTTGGCCTGCATGCTCGGACGCGCAATCACCGTCATGGGCACTTCGTTGACCAAGCCCAGGTACTCAAAGTCGGTTTCCACCTTGAATGTCAGGTTGCGCACCAGCGTGGGCATGGTCGCCATGCTGATGTGGTGCAACAGCACGGTGTAGCCGTCGGGCGCGGCACGCGCCACCTTGGCCGCGCCAATGGAGCCACCCGCACCCACCACGTTGTCCACCAGGATGCTGGTGCCCCCCAGGGCCTTGCGCAGGGCTTCGGCCAGATCGCGCGCCACCCGGTCGGTTGGTCCTCCGGCAACAAAGGGCACGACCATGGTGATCGGTTTGCTCGGATAGTTGTCGGCCTGGGCCAGCAACGCAGTAGCCGCCAATGCGGCAAAGACCAGCAGTTTGTTCATGGGTTCTCCAGCGACTAGTGCTCCAGTCTAGCCATGCACGACGCACTTGGCATGATGGGAACTACCTATTGATGCTTCCATAAATCATGCCTACGCCAGGCTCATCGCGAACGCCCTGTCTCGGGTGGTCGAAAGTGGATAGGGACCATGCGCCGAGGTTTTGTCACTGCGAGCGCAGCGCGGCAGTCCATGCATTCGAAAGTTATGGATTGCTTCACTTCGTTCGCAATGACAACCCTGCGCGCCGGCTGAAACGCGGAGGCGTCGCTACTTGTAGCTGCGCGCGTCTTCGATCACCTTGCCGTCGTTGGGCAGACTGCCCGGGGCCATCATCTGCACCTGGCCGCGCAGTTTGGTGACATCACGGATGGCTTCACCGATCCGGCTGGCCAGTGCGTCGGAAGCGGCTGGGGTTTCCACCTGCAGGGTCATCACGTCATTGGCCATTTCGCCGCTGACAACCAGGCGCGCGCGCGCCACTTCGGTGAAGCGCTTGACGATGTCGTCCACCTGCTTGGGGTGCACAAACATGCCACGGATCTTGGTGGTCTGGTCGGCGCGGCCCATCCAGCCCTTGATGCGCACGTTGGTGCGTCCGCTCGGGCACGCACCCGCCAGCACGGCCGAGAGGTCGCCGGTGCCAAAACGGATCAGCGGGTAGCTTGGGTTGAGGCTGGTGACCACCAGCTCGCCTACTTCGCCCTCTGCCACCGGGTCGCCGGTGCCGGGTCGCACGATTTCCACAATCACCTGCTCATCAATCACCAAGCCTTCGCGCGCACTGGTCTCGTAGGCGATCAGGCCCAGATCGGCAGTGGCATAGCACTGGTAGCCAGCCACGCCGCGCTCCAGGAACCAGTCGCGCAGGCTCGGGGGGAAGGCCTCGCCGCTGAACATGGCCTTCTTGACGCTGGGCAGGGCCACGCCCATCTCTGCTGCCTTCTCCAGAATGATCTTGAGAAAGCTCGGCGTGCCGATGTAGCCCGCAGGCTGCAGGTCGCGCATGGCCTGGACTTGTTGCTCGGTCTGCCCGGTGCCGCCCGGAAACACGCTGCACCCGATAGCGTGCGCGCCGGTTTCCATCATCGATCCGGCCGGTACGAAGTGGTAGCTGAAACTGTTGTGGATCAGGTCGCCCGCGCGAAAGCCCGCCGCGAAAATGGCGCGCGCCATGCGCCAGTAGTCGCGGGCCGTGCCTTCGGGTTCGTAGATCGGGCCGGGGCTGGCAAACACACGCGGCAGTTCTGCGCCAAATCCCAGCGTGCAAAAGCCTCCAAACACATTGCCACCGGCCTGCGCGCGCGCGGCCTGCTGCAGCTCCTGCAACTCGTGCTTGCGCGTCACCGGCAGACGTGCCAGGGCGGCGCGGCTGTTCACGCTTGCGGCGTCAACGCCGTGCAGGATGCGCGCAAACGCGGCGCTGTGTGTCTGGGCGTGCGCCACCTGCTGCGGCAAGGCCGCCAGCAACGCGGCTTCACGCTCGGCAGGGCTGCGCGTTTCCAGCAAATCAAAGGTTCCACTCATACCAAATAACTCCTCAATCAACTGTGTCTTTGCGAGCTTCCTGTTTCAGGATCGCGACTGCAAATGGACCATGTACCGTGGTTTCGTCACTGCGAGCGCAGCGCGGCAGTCCATGCATTGGGCAGTCATGGATTGCTTCACTTCATTCGCAATGACAGAGAGAAGGGTCGCAATGACGGTGTGTTGCATCAAGCCAACCAGCGCTTGCGGCGCTTGTAGCTCTTCACGTCCTTGAAGCTCTTGCGCTCGCCGCCACCCATGCCCAGGTAGAACTCCTTGACGTCTTCGTTGGTGCGCAGGTAGTCGGCAGCGCCGTCCATCACCACCCGGCCAGACTCCATGATGTAGCCGTAGTCGGAGTACTTGAGCGCCATGTTGGTGTTCTGTTCGGCCAGCAGGAAGGTTACTTTTTCCTTGGTGTTGAGGTCTTTGACGATCTCGAACACTTCTTCCACGATTTGCGGCGCCAGCCCCATGGAGGGCTCATCGAGCAGCACCATGCTGGGGTTGGCCATGATGGCACGCCCAATGGCGCACATCTGCTGCTCACCACCGGAGGTGTAGGCCGCTTGCGATGTGCGGCGGGTCTTTAAACGTGGAAAGTAGTTGTAGACCTTTTCGAGGTTGGCTTCGATCTCGCCTTTGCTCGTGCGCGTGTAGCTGCCAGTGAGCAAATTTTCTTCGATGGTCAAGTGGGCGAAGCAGTGACGCCCCTCCATCACCTGCACCACGCCGCGCTTGACCAAATCAGCGGGCGAGAGGTTTTCAATGCGTTCACCACGCAACTCAATACTGCCTTTGGTGACGGCGCCACGCTCGCCTTGCAACAAGTTGGAGATGGCCCGCAACGTGGTGGTTTTACCCGCACCATTGCCACCCAAGAGTGCCACGATGCCGCCCTGAGGCACTTGCAGGGACACGCCCTTGAGCACCAAGATGACGTGGTTGTAAATGACTTCAATGCCATTGACGTTGAGAACGATGTTGTTGGCGCTCATAACCTACCTTGCTAAAAAAATGTTGCTGGATGAACCAAACCTCAAGCACCTGCGGTGCCTGGGGTTTGGTGGCTCTTACGAGCCACCAAACTGTCACAGGGTGACGGGCCTTAGATTAAGACTGGCAATCTGCGACGCTGCGACGTGTGAGTTTTTTCTCACCCGCGTATTTGTCAGCAAACTGTTTGACCAAAGGCTTGATGATGGTGTCGTCGG
>CAIPBW010000435.1 GCA_903863395.1 uncultured beta proteobacterium | reverse complement strand
TTTGGCGCTACATGTCAACATCAAGGTCGCGGGTAGTACGGAGCGCGTTTCCGGCTATCGTTTGATCGCTTTTTACCCGTAACAGTTTTTGAA
This sequence comes from uncultured beta proteobacterium, assembly GCA_903863395.1. Taxonomy (GTDB): domain Bacteria; phylum Pseudomonadota; class Gammaproteobacteria; order Burkholderiales; family Burkholderiaceae_C; genus Allorhodoferax. Next base: position 13,429 of record CAIPBW010000435.1, on the reverse strand, counting down.
CAAAAAAAGCCCGAGGCCTTTCGGCGTCGGGCTTTAGAACCTACCGCGGGCCCCGATCAGGGCTTGCTGGAGGTTGGAAACGGCCAAGCAGCTTGTGGGCTCAAAGTCGTTTGTGCAGCAGGCGCAGCAGGCGCAGCTTTGGCAGCGGGTGCTTTCGCGGCTTTCTTCGCAGCCGGCTTTTTGGCTGCCTTTTTAGCTGCTGGCTTTTTTGCTACCACCGCCTTTTTGGCGGGGGTCTTTTTTGCCGCAGCCTTTTTGGCAGGGGCAGCCTTCTTGGCGGCTACCTTCTTCGCAGGAGCAGCCTTCTTGGCAGCTACCTTCTTCGCAGGAGCAGCCTTCTTAGCAGCTACCTTCTTCGCAGGAGCAGCCTTCTTGGCGGCTACCTTCTTCGCAGGAGCAGCCTTCTTGGCGGCTACCTTCTTTGCAGGTGCAGCCTTTTTCGCAGCGACCTTCTTTGCAGGTGCAGCTTTCTTCGCGGGTGCGGCTTTCTTAGGTGCCGGTTTTTTTGCAGTTGCCATCATTTTCTCCTTGATCAATAAACAAAGAGCACTTCTTGCAAGTTGGAGAGCAAGAAGCGATCCATGCTGTTGGGCTTAATCCCAGCAGCATGAACTCGGTGACACCGCTCCACGCCTGCACGTGCGGCAGGTGATGGGGCAGTGAAATTCTTCAAAAACATAGGTGGTGGTCAGTCCCAGGACAATGCGCCGCCGGACTGGTACTCAATCACACGGGTTTCGAAAAAGTTGCGTTCCTTCTTCAGGTCGAGCATTTCGCTCATCCAGGGGAAGGGGTTTTCTTCGTGGGCGTAGATCGGCTCAAGCCCGATCTGGGTGGCGCGCCGGTTGGCGATGTAACGCAGGTAGCCCTTGAACATGGAGGCATTCATGCCCAGCACGCCGCGCGGCATGGTGTCTTCGGCATAGCGGTATTCCAGTTCAACGGCTTGTTCAAACAGCGCCTTGATCTCGGCCTTGAACTCACTGGTCCACAAATGCGGATTCTCCATTTTGAGTTGGTTGATCAGGTCGATGCCGAAGTTGCAGTGCATCGACTCGTCGCGCAGGATGTATTGGTACTGCTCGGCCGCGCCGGTCATCTTGTTCTGGCGACCCAGCGCCAGAATCTGGACAAAGCCGACGTAGAAGAACAGGCCTTCCATCAGGCAGGCAAAAACAATCAGCGACTTGAGAAGTGTCTGATCGGCCTGCGCGGTTCCGGTCTGAAAACCCGGCTCCATGATGGCGTCGATAAACGGGATCAGGAACTGGTCCTTGTCGCGGATGGACGCAATCTCGTTGTAGGCGTTGAAGATTTCGCCTTCGTCCAGACCCAGCGACTCGACGATGTACTGGTAGGCATGGGTGTGAATCGCTTCTTCAAACGCCTGGCGCAGCAGAAACTGGCGGCACTCGGGCGCGGTGATGTGGCGGTAGGTTCCCAGCACGATGTTGTTGGCCGCAAGCGAGTCGGCGGTAACAAAGAAGCCCAGGTTGCGTTTGACGATGCGGCGCTCGTCTTCGGTCAGTCCATTGGGGCTCTTCCAGAGCGCGATGTCGCGCGTCATGTTGACTTCTTGCGGCATCCAGTGGTTGGCGCAACTGGCGAGGTATTTGTCCCAGGCCCACTTGTACTTGAACGGAACCAGTTGGTTCACGTCGGTCTGGCCGTTGATGATGCGTTTGTCTGCGGCGCGCACGCGGCGCTGGGCAGGAGTGGGAAGAGGTGATTTGGCCTGCGTAACCGTCAGATCCTCTGAAGGTATGCGCGAGAAGTTAGATAGCTGTGTGGGCTTGACTGCTTCGTCCCAGGTCAACATAGAAAGTTCCAATCAGCGAATTATGAGAGCAGTGAATTGAAATGCAAAGCATTCATGCAATCTGTCGTGCATATGTGTTGTTCCATAACATCGCATGCGCAAAAAAACGGTCATGCGATTCACTGGCATGCCTCACATGTTGGATCGTCGATGGCGCAAAAACGAACGTCGGTTGCAACGCTGTCGGCCATCTGCGCGTGCGCTGCGCCGCTGTGCTCGCCTCCTGCAGACACGGCATTCAAGCGGCCCGCAGCAACGGTTGATTTTTCGGCTTGTGTTGCCGATGTGGTGCGCAGGTAGTAGGTGGTCTTGAGACCGCGCAGCCAGGCGAGTTTGTAGGTCTCGTCCAACTTCTTTCCGGAGGCACCCGCCATGTAGAGGTTGAGCGACTGCGCCTGGTCAATCCACTTCTGCCGCCGCGCTGCCGCTTCGACCAGCCAGCGCGTTTCCACCTCGAATGCGGTGGCGTAGAGCTGCTTGATTTCCTGGGGCACGCGGTCAATCGGTGCAAGCGAGCCGTCAAAGTGTTTCAGGTCCATCACCATCACGTCGTCCCACAGGCCCACGCGCTTGAGGTCGCGCACCAGGTAGCTGTTGACCACCGTAAATTCGCCCGATAAATTTGACTTGACCGACAGGTTGCCAAAGCTTGGTTCGATCGAGGCGTCAACGCCAATGATGTTGGAGATGGTGGCGGTCGGGGCGATGGCCACGCAGTTGGAGTTGCGCATGCCGTCGGCCGCAATCTTGCGCCGAAGTGCATCCCAATCGAGCGTGCTGGAGCGATCAACTTCCACGTAGCCGCCGCGCTCGCGTGCCAGCGCGTCCAGCGTGTCGGGGGGCAACACGCCCTGGTCCCAGAGCGAATTTTTGTAGCTGGAATAGCGCCCGCGTTCGCGCGCCAACTCGCTCGATGCCCAGTAGGCGTAGTAGCAGATGGCTTCCATCGACTGGTCGGCAAACGCCAGCGCCGCCTCACTGGCGTAGGCAATGCGCAACTCGTACAGGCAGTCCTGAAACGCCATCAGGCCCAGGCCCACCGGGCGGTGGCGCAGGTTGGAGTCGCGCGCCTTCTTGACGGCGTAGTAGTTGATGTCGATCACGTTGTCGAGCATGCGCATCGCCGTGGCAATGGTGCGCTGGAGTTTGTCGTGGTCGAGCGCGCCGTCCTTGAGGTGCTGCTTGAGGTTGATCGAGCCCAGGTTGCAGACGGCGGTTTCGGTGTCGGACGTGTTGAGCGTGATTTCGGTACACAGGTTGGACGAGTGGACCACGCCCACGTGCTGCTGGGGCGAGCGCAGGTTGCACGCGTCCTTGAACGTGATCCAGGGATGCCCGGTTTCAAACAGCATGGTGAGCATCTTGCGCCACAGGTCGGTGGCTTGCACTGTGCGATAGGGGCTGATCTCGCCGCGCGCCGCTTTTTCTTCGTAGGCCACATAGGCTTGCTCGAACGCGGTGCCAAATTTGTCGTGCAGGTCGGGAACACTGGAAGGGGAGAACAGCGTCCAACTTCCCCTTTCCATCACGCGGCGCATGAACAGGTCGGGCACCCAGTTGGCGGTGTTCATGTCGTGCGTGCGGCGTCGGTCGTCGCCGGTGTTCTTGCGCAACTCCAGAAACTCTTCGATATCGAGGTGCCAGGTTTCCAGGTAGGTGCACACCGCGCCCTTGCGCTTGCCGCCCTGGTTGACTGCCACCGCCGTGTCGTTGACCACCTTGAGGAACGGCACCACGCCTTGCGACTCGCCGTTGGTGCCCTTGATGTGGGCACCCAGCGCGCGCACGCGGGTCCAGTCGTTGCCCAGGCCACCGGCGTACTTGGACAGCAGGGCGTTTTCCTTGATCGACTCGTAGATGCCGTCCAGATCGTCGGGCACGGTGGTCAGATAGCACGACGAGAGCTGCGGGCGCAGCGTGCCGCTGTTGAACAGCGTGGGTGTGCTCGACATGAAGTCAAAACGCGAAAGCACCTCGTAGAACTCGATGGCGCGCGCTTCGCGGTCGATCTCGCCCAGTGCCAGGCCCATCGCAACGCGCATGAAAAACGCCTGCGGCAACTCGATGCGGGTCTTGCCCACGTGCAGGAAGTAGCGGTCGTACAGGGTTTGCAGCCCGAGGTAGTCAAAGTGCAGATCGCGCGAGGCATCCAGCGCAGCACCGAGGCGAACCAGGTCAAACTGCAGCAGGCGCTTGTCGAGCAACTCGGCGTCCACGGCGCGCTGCACATAGCCGGGGAAATAGTCGCGGTAGGCCTGTGCCATGTCGGCGGGCGCCACTTCGCGCTGCAACACTTCGCGCGAAATGGAGTGGAACAGCAGGCGCGCGGTTACATAGGTGTAGTCGGGCTCTTTTTCAATCAGCGTGCGTGCGGCCAGGATCGAGGCTTTGTAGACCTCGTCCATGGGAACACCGTCGTACAGGTTGCGCAGCGTCTCGTCCACGATCGGTTGTGGCTGAACTTGCTCTCCCAGACCGGCACACGCGGCGGCAATCAGCGCCGTGAGCCCCTGCAGATCGAGTGCAATGCGCTCGCCCGCTTCGATGACGTGCAACTGCGGCTTGTCGGGCGTGGCCTGAGCCACATGCTTGGCGCGCTCTTGTGCGCGGCGTTCGCGGTAGAGCACGTAGGCACGGGCAATTTCGTGGTGGCCGCCGCGCATCAACCCCAACTCCACCTGGTCTTGCACGTCTTCAATGTGGAAGGTGCCGCCCGACGGGCGCGAGCGCATCAGCGCGCGTATCACTTGCTGCGTGAGCGCTTCTACCGTTTCGCGCACGCTGGCCGAGGCCGCGCCGTTGGTGCCGTGCACCGCCAGGAAAGCCTTCATCATGGCGACGGCAATCTTGTTGGGTTCAAACGGAACCACCGCGCCGTTGCGTCGGATGATCTGGTAATTGCTCAGGTGGCTGGACGCTTGGCCCAGCGGCTCGGTTGCGTGCAAGGGGCTGAGCAAGGCCGGGATATGCGGCGTGGGTGAGGGGGTGACAGAATGCATTCGTTCCTCGTTTGGGGCGTCTTCTTTTTGCGGGAGTTGTCCGGTGCCGATCTGATGGCGGGGGCTCGCAATATTGTACAAGCACCGAACATGGAACACACTATATATGGTGTCTGACTTGCTTGCAAGCCACTACCCCTAGCGTGTAGGGGGATTTTGCTCCAGAGGCACTCTGGGCGCAAAAAACGCCGCCGCTCAAGCTGCTTTGCGCACGCTCTTCGGGAGGCTGTGGGCATCGAGCCCCAGCGTTTGCTGCAGCAGCGCCCAATCGAAACCGCTGCCCGGATCGTCCTTGCGCCCTGGGGCAACGTGCTCGTGGCCGGCAATGTGAGCAATCGGGTAACGCTGGCACAGCGCGGGGCACAGGGCCTGCAGTGCTTCGTACTGCGCGCGCTCAAAAGGTTCGCCCGGGCTGCCTTCGAGTTCGATGCCGATGGAGTCGTCGTTGCAGTTGTCGCGGCCCCGGTAACTGGACTGGCCGGCGTGCCAGGCGCGATCATCGCAACTGACAAACTGCCAGATCTCGCCGCTGCGCTGGATATAGAAGTGCGCCGAAACCTCCAGCCCTTCAATCTGCTTGAAATACGGGTGCTGCTCCCACGGCAACTGGTTGGTGAAGAACTGCTGCACCTGGGCCCCACCGTACACGCCCGGCGGCAGGCTGATGGAGTGCAGCACGATCAGGTCCACGCAGGCCGAGGGTGGGCGTGCGCCGAAATTGGGCGAGGCCAGCCAGCGGGCAAAGCGGTAGCGGCCGTCGTGCCACAGGGCGTTGGCGCGGGGCAGGTCAGTCATCGGCGGGCTCGTCGCGCGAGGCCGGGGCATGGATCTTGAGGCGCGCGATACGGTAGCGCATCTGGCGCAGGCTCAGGCCCAGCAGGTTGGCGGCCATGGTGCGGTTAAAGCCGGTGGCCTTGAGCGCGCGGGTCAGAATTTCGCGCTCCTGTGCGTCCAGATGCTCTTGCAGGTCGCTGGGCAATGGCTTCACTGCATCAGGCGCGGGCTCGGGGCTGGGGCTCTGTGCGACCAGTGCGGCGGCTTCGCCAGTGCTGATGGGTGCGGGGGCGGTGTCGAGTTGCAGTTCGCTGCCCTCGCCCAGGGCAACTGCGCGGTGCAACATGTTTTCGAGCTCGCGCACGTTGCCGTTGAGCGGAAGCAGCGCGATTTGCGCCATGGCGTTGTCTGACAGCGTGGGCGGTGTTGTTCCTGACTCCTGGCCAATGCGCTTGAGCAAGGCCTCGCACAAGGCCGGCAGGTCTTGTGTGCGCTCGCGCAGCGGCGGGATAAAGATGTCGATCACGTTGAGCCGGTAGTACAAGTCCTGGCGGAACCGGCCCGCCTGGATTTCTTCAGACAATTCCTTGTGGGTTGCGCTGACGATGCGTACGTCCACCGCCTCCTCCTGGCTGGAGCCAATCGCGCGCACGCAGCGCTCCTGGATGGCGCGCAGCAGCTTGGCCTGCATCGCCAGCGGCAGGTCGCCAATTTCGTCCAGAAACAGCGTGCCGCCTTTGGCCGCCTGGAAAAAACCTTCGCGGTCATGGGTGGCGCCGGTGTACGAGCCCTTTTTTGCGCCAAAGAATTCGGCTTCGAGCAGGCTCTCGGGAATGGCGCTGCAGTTGACCGCAATCCACGGTCCCGCAAAGCGGTGGCTGTTGGCGTGCAAGGCCTGGGCGATCAACTCCTTGCCGGTGCCGGACTCGCCGCGCACCAGCACCGGTGCCATGCTGCGCGCCACTTTGAGCACGCGCTCCTTGACGCTGCGCATCGCTGCCGACTCGCCCACCAGCCGCTCCAGGGCGGCCTGGCCCTGGCGTGTCGGCTCAGGCTGCGCAGCGGCTGCCGCGCTGGGTGTGCGTGCGGGCGTGCTGCGTGCGCCGGTGTCTTGCACCGCAGACGCAATCACGCTGCGGAACTGCTTGAGGTCCACCGGCTTGGTCAGGTAGTCGAAGGCACCAGCCTTGAGCGACTCGACCGCGTTCTCGGCCGAGCCGTGCGCGGTAATCACAATGCAGCGCTCCGCGCGCTGCTGGCTGCGCAGGTGCACCAGCAACTCAATGCCCATGCCGTCGGGCAGGCGCATGTCGGTAATCACCACGTCAAAGTGGTTGCGCTCCAGCGCGTCGCGCGCTTCCCCCACGCTGCCTGCGGTATCAACCCGGTAACCTTCACGCAGCAAGGTGAGTTCGTAGAGCGTGCGCAAATCGGGCTCGTCGTCAATCACCAGAATGTGGGCGTTGCTCATGGCGGAGGTGTTCGTCATAGGCTGGCAGGGACGGTTTGCAACGGTGGCGGCGGCAGTGCATCGGTGCGTTGCAGGGTAATGACAAAGGCGTTGCCTTCGGCCAGCGCGTCCTGGGTGACCAGCGGCATGCGCTGGTACGCCACCGAGGCACCGTAACGCTCGCACAACTCGCGGCAGATATAAAGACCCAGTCCGGTGGAGCGGCTCTCGGACGAAAAGAACGGCTCAAACAGGTGCCGCTCGACCGAGCGTTCCATCGGCGCGCCGTTGCTCCACACCGACAAGAATACCTGCTGCGAATCGAGCACGCCACTGCGCACCTGAATCGACTGGGCGTCACCGCTGGCATAGCGGCGCGCGTTGTCCAGCAGGTTGACCAGCACGCGGCGCAGGTGGTCGCCGTCAAAGCACACCGCCAGGCCGGGGGCGTTCAGCGCAAGCGTCAATTGCTCCTGGCAATGGTTTTGGGCGGCCCAGTCCTGGCACACCTGGGCGCTCCACTCGTCCAGCGCCACGGTGGCCGGGGTCTGGAGCGCGTCATCGGGCGCCACGCGCGAGACCTTGAGGATGTCGTCCACGATGCGATCAAGCCGCCGCGCATTCTGGTGAACCATCTTGGTGAGCGCCTTTTGGCGCGGGTCGCTCAAGTCTTCGTCAAGCAAGGCGTTGGCCTGGGTAATGGCCGCCAGCGGGTTGCGGATTTCGTGCGCCACTGCGGTGGACATGCGTCCCATACTGGCGAGCTTGTCGGTACGCACCCGGGCTTCCAACTCGCGCTGGTCCTGCAAAAAAAGTACGCACAGGCTCTCGCCATCGACGCCCTGGGTTGCGGCCAGCCGGGTGCGGGCACGCACGCGCAGCGGGCCGTGGCCGGCATGGTGGATGCTGACCTCTTCCAACTGGCTTTGGCCAGTGCCAATGCTCAGGCGCGTAAGCGTCAGCAGCGACGCCCATCCGGGCTCTTCGCGCAGGTAAAAAACGTTGGCATTCAAGGCGCGTTGCGAGCCCAGCAAGCTGCGCGCGGCCGGATTGGCGGCGCGTACACAGCCCTTGTCGTCGACGATCAGCACGCCGTCGGGCAGCGACTCAATCACCAGTTCATTCACCTGGCGCTGGATGCGCGCTGCCAACTGGCTGGTGCGGGCGCGCTGCCCTTCCCGGGCCAAGTGGGTGGTGAGTTGGCTGGCCAGCAAGGCGATCACAAAACCGCCCGCGCTGCTCAGTGCTGATTGCACCAGATAGGGGGTCACGTCGCCGGGCGTTGCCAGATAGGTCCATAGGGTGCCGCCCAGTAGCAGCATGGTGATGAACGCCGCCGTCCCCAGCGCCAGCCGCACCGTGCCCAGCACGGCGGTGAGCAGAATGGGCAGCACGCACAGCGGGGTGTAGTTGATGCTTCCGCCTTGCAGCACCTGCAGCGCCAGAAATGCCAGCACATCCAGGCCCGCCAGAAAAAGCCAGGTGACGTTGAAGGCATTACCCAAATCGTGCGGCTTGGCGTAGCGCCGCGCGGCCACGGTAGCTGCAAAGTAGGCCAAGCTGATGGCCAGCACCGCCTTGCTGTGCGCCGAACTGAGGATGTACAGGCTGGTTTGCAGCACGGCCAGTAGCGCCGCCACTGTCAGGCGCGCGGTCATGAAGCCCTGCCACAGGCGCACAAATTCGTTGGGGCCCTGCGTCGGCTCGGTTGGCGTCTCGGCCAGGGACGAGGCAAACCAGGAGTGCGTCGCGGAGGCGTCGCTCATTCAGGGCTCCGCTTGGCGGCGGTGATCCTGGCAGCAGTAGGAGCCCAGTTTGCCTTCCACGGCGTCCTGGGCAGGCAGGTGCACACCGCATTGGTGGCACGGGATCATCGCCATCGGCTGCCCGTTCTGCTTGGGCGCACTGGCAGACTTGCGCTCTGGCCGTGAGGCGCGCCAGCGCCAGGCCAGCAGCGCAATCACGGCGAAGATCAGCAAGTACCTCATGGTGTGCGGCCTAGCACCACCTCCATCACAAAGCGTGAGCCCACATAGGCCAGCAGCAAGAAGGCGCTACCGGTGTAGAGCACCTTGACGGCGCGCCTGCCGCGCCAGCCCAGCGTGGCACGGCCCACCAGCAGCGTGGCAAACGTCACCCAGGCCAGCACCGAAAACACCATCTTGTGGTTCCAGCGAAAAGCCTGGGCGTGGCCGTACAAGGCGTCGCCAAACAGCAGGCCAATGAGCAAGGTGATGGACAGCAGCGTGAAGCCCACGCCAACAAAACGGAAGGTCAGGCGCTCCAGCGTCAGCAGCGGTAGCCCGGTGTGGGGGTCTTCGGCCAGGCGGATGCGGTTTTCGGCCCGGGTCATGAACCAGGCGTGTACTACTGCCGTGCCAAACAGGCCGTAAGACGCCACGCCAAAGGCCAGGTGCACTGGCAGCCACATGGACGCCGTGGTCGGCATGGGGCTGCCGGGAAACACCAGCGCCAGCAACACCGCCACCGCGCCCAGCCCGCACAAAGCCCAGCGGGTTTGCAGTTGCGGGAAGATCTGGCTCTCGATCGCGTAGCCAGCGGCTACCAGCCAGGCGGTGACCGACAGCGCTGGCGCAAAGCCAAAATAGGCGGGCTCGCCAAACAGGCCCAATCCCAGCACCGCCGCGTGCAGCAGCCAGCCCACAGCTACCCAGTTGCGCGAGGCCGCGTGGCTGATGCGCTGGTCCAGCAAGACGGGCAAGGCGTAGGCAAGGGCTGCCAAAACCGACAAAAACAATCCGATGGGGGTCGCACTGGCTAAAATCATGTGCACAGTTTAGCGTTTTGCTTCCCTTCGGCCTAGGCCGTTCTTCATTACTGATTCCCCTGCCCGGAATATCCCCCTATGGCGTCTGCACTTTCCGACAAGCTGTCCCGACTCGTAAAAGACCTGCGCGGGCAGGCCCGTATCACCGAAAACAACGTTGCCGACATGCTGCGCGAGGTGCGCATGGCGTTGCTCGAAGCCGACGTTGCGCTGCCGGTGGTGCGCGACTTTATTGCCCGCGTCAAAGAAAAAGCGCTGGGCCAGGAGGTGCTGGGTTCGCTGCAGCCAGGGCAGGTGCTGGTAAGCATCGTCAGCAAGGAGCTCAGCGCCACCATGGGCGAAGGCGTGAGCGACATCAATCTGGCGGCCCAGCCGCCCGCCGTGATCCTGATGGCCGGCCTGCAGGGCGCGGGCAAAACCACCACCACCGCCAAGCTGGCCAAGCACCTGATCGAAAAGCGCAAGAAGAAGGTGCTGACGGTCTCGGGCGACGTCTACCGCCCCGCCGCCATCGAGCAGCTCAAGACCGTCACCGCCCAGGCCGGGGCCGAGTGGTTTGCGAGCTCGCCCGACCAAAAGCCCGTGGACATTGCTCGCGCCGCGCTCGACTACGCGCGCAAGCACTTCTTTGACGTGCTGCTGGTCGATACGGCAGGACGGTTGGCTATTGACGAAGTGCTGATGCGCGAAATCAAGGAGTTGCACACGGTGCTCAACCCGGTGGAAACCTTGTTTGTGGTGGACGCCATGCAGGGCCAGGACGCAGTCAATACCGCCAAGGCGTTCAAAGAGGCCTTGCCGCTGACCGGCATCATTTTGACCAAGCTCGACGGCGACGCCCGCGGCGGTGCGGCCCTGTCGGTGCGTCAGGTGACGGGTGCGCCGATCAAGTTTGCCGGCACCAGCGAAAAGCTCGACGGGCTGGAGGTGTTTGACGCCGAGCGCCACGCCGGACGCATCTTGGGCATGGGCGACATTCTGGCGCTGGTCGAGCAGGTGACGGCCGGGGTGGATATTGCCGCCGCGCAAAAGCTCGCCGCCAAGGTCAAGAGCGGCGCGGGCTTTGACCTCAACGACTTTCTGTCGCAGATTCAGCAGATGAAGCAGATGGGCGGCCTCTCGAGCCTGATGGACAAACTGCCCGCCGCCATGGCCGCCAAGGCTGGCCAGGTGGACATGGACCGCGCCGAAAAAGACATCAAGCGCAAGGAAGGCATCATCCACAGCATGACGCCGCTGGAGCGGCGCAAGCCCGAACTCATCAAGGCCACCCGCAAGCGCCGCATCGCCGCAGGTGCCGGTGTGCAGGTGCAGGAAGTCAACCGCATGCTCAAGGAATTTGAGCAGATGCAGGACATGATGAAGAAGATGAAGGGCGGCGGCATGATGAAGATGATGAAGCGCCTGGGCGGCATGAAAGGCATGCCCAAGATGCCGTTCTAAGCGGCGGCCAACAGTGTTGGATCGCCAAGATTCAAAATCCCTTGTGTACCCACAACGCTGGCTGACTCAGGACGGCCTGGCACGCAGCTTCGATGCATGGATGATGCAGCACGGGTTCTCGGCCAGCAAGGCGGCCGACACCCTGGGTATGTCACGGCGCAATATCATCAATTACCGCACCGCCACACGACCTGTTCCGAAAGTAGTGCGACTAGCCTGCAAGGCAGTGGATATGGGAGCGTACGATTGAGCGGGGTCGGAGTGATTCTCGCACCGGTGTACTCGGGCACACGGTGACGGCACAGTGTCTGTTGGGAGGGGCATGAAGAACTGCATTGCAATTGCTGTTGCCAGCCTGTTGCTTGGGGCATGCGGCGGTGGGGACGGCAGCGCGGGGAGTTGTAGCGGCAGTGCTGCGTATTGCGCAGACAATGGCTCGGCAAACAACGCAACGCAATCCCTGTGCGGTGTGGATGTTGGCCCCAACCGGTTGAGCGGGCCTGTTACCGACGTTCACGACGGCGACACGATCACCTTGAGCGCTGCCGGGCAGGTGTACAAGATCAGGCTCGACAGCATTGATGCGCCAGAGTTGGCGCAGCCCTTCGGCAGCGAGTCGCGCACGGCCTTGCACAACGCGGTGTTTGGCAAGACGGTGCGGGTGGCCTATGCCAAGACCGATCAGTATGGGCGCATTGTTGGCGCTGTTTTCACCGACACCTGCCAGTACGTCAATCTGACGCAGGTGGCTACCGGTATGGCCTGGTTTTACAAGGCGTACCAGTGCGAGATCAGCGCATCCACGCGCGCCCAATTCGCCGCAGCGCAGGCCAGCGCTGACAGCGCAAACCTGGGACTGTGGTCGCAACCCAACCCGCAAGCGCCCTGGGTTTTCAGAAACGGCTTTGATCCCGCAACGCCCACTTGCACCAGCGACGCACCGGTGTTTACGTTGGCATACCAGGTGGATCGACGTTGGCAGGCGGCAAGTGCTACGCCGTCAAACCCCGGCAATGACGGCTTCAATTTCGGCGAAGGTGCGCGCCATTTCGTGGGTGTGGATTTGCACGCCCAACTGGCGCGCAATCTGGGAGGCTGAAAACACTCCCAGCAGGGATTGCCTGCCGTCGGCATCCTGGCCGACAACGATGGCGTGCACCCGTCCCTCGGACTTCATCGAGGCCACAATGTTGCCAACGCTTGCCTTGCTCACGTCCTCGATTCGCAATGCATCCATCTTGGCCACAGGGATCATCACATCGGCCACGCGCAATTCGCTGCGCTTGATCTGGCGCCGCTGGGCCACCAGCAAGGGCTTTTCGCCGTGCATGTCAACGGTGGTGATCAAGCCGCTAATGTTGTGCGCTTCATCAACCACCAGCAGCATTCTGACGCCGCGCACCACCATGGAGTGGTTTGCTTCCTCCAGGGTTGCGTCCGCTTCGATGGTGGCGGGCGGTACGCGCGCAAGGTCGGTCATGACAAGAATCGCGGCGGACTCGGCGCTCACCGCCGGTGGGTTGAACGCCTCCAGCAAGTGGCACCCCTTGGGCGAGATGGCGGTTTTGGGCAATGGCTTGTGGCTCGCGTCTTCACTCATGGTCTCATCCTTGCGTAGTTGGAGGGGGTTAATCACTTACCTTTGGACTCGGTGCCGGGTGTGCTGCTCGCGCTGGACTGCGCCGTGCTGTCAACGGTGGCACCGGGAGAGTTGTTCGGGTTGGCATTGTCGCCTGCAATGTATCCGTAATTCACGCCACCAGACAACACGCCGTTGTTCTTCATGGCGTGCACAACCGGTGCCCGGGGGGGTGTGGTGGCATGGTGTAGCTCACTTCCCCATCAACTCGGGGTTGTCGGATATCTTGGCTTCGATAGCACCTTCCAGAAGCGAAGAAACCTCCGCCGTGAACGCGGTTCCGAGCCAACTGGGGCTGTTGGACTGGAAGGCAGACAGTTGCGCGTTGGTCCAGCCCATGCGTGCATGGGTGTTCCCGCCAGCAAGACATTGATGCACAAGAAATCACGGATTTTGCCCATGTGCGTTCTCCAAAAGACGTCCAAGTCCAAGCAACCGGCAAGCCGACGAATAGGGTGGAGTCGGCTCGAACTGGAATTTCTAAACCACTCTACCCAGGCGCGCAGGCAAGTTCCAT
>CAIPBW010000434.1 GCA_903863395.1 uncultured beta proteobacterium | reverse complement strand
GCACAACATGGTGTACCGCCACCCGTTCCCCGGCCCGGGCCTGGGCGTGCGCATCCTGGGCGAAGTAAAAAAGGAATACGCCGACCTGCTGCGCCGCGCTGACGCCATCTTTATCGAAGAGTTGCACAACTTCCGCGACGACGCCACCGGCAAGACTTGGTACGAACTCACCAGCCAGGCGTTTACCGTGTTTCTGCCGGTCAAGAGCGTGGGCGTGATGGGCGACGGCCGCACCTACGACTACGTGGTGGCCCTGCGCGCCGTCCAGACCAGCGACTTCATGACCGCCGACTGGGCCGAGCTGCCCTACGCCCTGCTGAAAAAAGTATCGGGCCGCATCATCAACGAAGTGCGCGGCATCAACCGCGTCACCTACGATGTCAGCAGCAAACCACCGGCGACGATTGAGTGGGAATAAGGCTGAGGTTCGAATTTTTCTTTGAGGTCACTTATGGTTTGGTTGAAACGGATTTCCCTGGGTCTTTTGGCGTTGGTGGTGCTGTCTGTAGCGCTGGCGCTGTGGTACGTGCGGCGCGCGCAGCCGGTGATGGATGGGCTGCTTTCGGTGCCGGGTTTGGCTGCGCCAATCCGCATTGAGCGCGATGCGGCCGACGTTACGCACATCAAGGCCAGCTCGCCCAAGGATGCCTGGTTTGGCATGGGCTTTGTGCATGCGCAGGAGCGCAGTTGGCAGTTGGAGTTCAACCGGCGGCTGATGCACGGCGAGTTGTCCGAGGTATTTGGCCCAGCCACGCTGGACACCGACAAGCTCATGCGCGCCCTGGCGATTGGGCGCTCGGCCCAGTTCCAGTGGGATGGGTTGCCCACTGAGGCGCGCGAGGCGTTGCAGCGCTACGCCGATGGCATCAATGCCTTCCACGCCACCGCCGGGCAGGCGTTGCCACCCGAATTCCGCTTGCTGGGCATCAAGCCCGGGCGCTGGACCCCGCAGGACAGTGTGGGCTGGACCATCATGATGGCGCTGGATCTGGGGGGCAACTGGGGCACCGAGTTTGCACGCCTGAGCGCCGCGCAGCACCTGAGCACCGACCGCATGTGGCAACTGGTGCCGCCCTACGGCAAGGAGCCGCCGGTGTCGAAAGTGGACCTGTCCAAGCTCTATGCCGACTTGCAGGTGTTCCGCAACCCGAGCGCCGCAGCGCCCAAGGATGCCGTTAAAACCGGTGCGTCTTTGGGTGAACCCCAGACGCTGGCCGATATGCGCCAATGGGCGGCAGACTTTGCCAGCAGCATTGGCAATGTCGAAGGCAAGGGCAGCAACAACTGGGTGCTCTCCGGCAGCCATACCACCACGGGCAAGCCGCTGCTGGCCAATGATCCGCACCTGGGCCTGAGCGCGCCGGCCATCTGGTACTTTGCGGCATTGCAGGCACCCGGCCTCAACGTCATTGGTGCAACCCTGCCGGGGCTGCCGTTTGTGGTGCTGGGCCGCACCGACAAGGTGGCCTGGGGCATTACCAATACCGGCCCCGACGTACAAGACCTGTACCTGGAGCAGATCAACCCCGACGATGCCGACCAATACCGCCTGCCGGACGTGGACGGCAGGCCAACCTGGGCCAAGTTCAAGGTGCGCAAACACCGCATTCTGGTCAAGGGCCAGGGCGAAGTTGTGTTTACCACCCGCTTCACGCGCCACGGCCCGGTGCTGAGCGACGTGCAAAAGTCGCACCAGGAGTTGTTGAACACCGGGCGCTATGTGCTCGCGTTGCGCTGGAGCGCGCTGGATCTGGATAACCAGACCGCAGCAGTGGGGGCGGCTGCCAACCGGGCCCAATCGATAGCCGATCTGCAGCAGGCCTACGATCTGTTCCACTCGCCCATGTCCAACTTGGTGATGGCCGATGTGGACGGCAATATTGGTTTCAAGGCTGTGGGCAAGGTGCCGCTGCGCCGCGCCGACAATGACATCATGGGCCTGGCACCGTCACCCGGCTGGGACCCGCGCTACGAATGGAGCGGCTGGGTGCCCGTGGCCGAGACGCCGCAAAGCAATGGCGAAAAAGGCTGGATTGCCACCGCCAACCAGAACATCACCCCACCGGGCTACAAGTACTTTCTGGGCCAGGATTTCACCTTGCCGCTGCGCTTTGATCGGATAGAAGAGTTGCTGGCCGCTACCCCCAAGCACGACCTGGAAAGCACGCGCAAGATACAGGCCGATCAATTCTCCAAGGCGACCGAGCGCCTGCTTCCGGTGCTGCTCAAGGCCCAGCCCAGCCACCCGCTGGGTCAGGCTGCCATGGCCAAGCTCCAGGGCTTTGACTCCGTGATGCGCGCCGACGCACCCGCGCCCCTGATCTTTGCCGCCTGGGCTGATGAAATGGCGCGCGGACTGATCCAGCCCAAGCTGGGTGACGCCACCTTCCAGGCTCTGTACGGCAAACGCCATTTCCGCGTGACGGTAGAGCAAGCGTTGCTGGAGTCCGACCCCTGGTGGTGCGCGCCCAAGACCTGTGCCGAGCAAGTGAACGCGGCGCTGGACCGGGCGCTGGAACGCTTGCAAGCCACGTACGGCGGCGATGTTGGCCAATGGCAGTGGGGCAAAGCGCACGTGGCCTTGAGTGCCCACAAGCCGTTCAGCGCCGTGGCTTCATTGGCACGCTACTTTGACGTGCAAACCCCCACCGGGGGCGACGCGTTTACCGTCAACGTCGGTCAATACTGGGCAGTGGACGGCAAGATGCCGTTTGCCAACCGGCACGCCGCTTCCATGCGCACGGTCTATGACCTGAGCAACCTGGAGAACTCGCAGTTCATTTACCAGACCGGCCAAAGCGGGCTGGTGTTTTCCGAGCGCTACCGCGACATGGCCGACACCTGGGCCCAAGTGCAATACCGGCCACTGCAACTCGCACCGACCAGCATGACGCACTCGCTCACGCTCAATCCGTAAAGGACATCAAACCATGTACCTGCCAGCCCAGTTCAACTGCATGAACGCTGCGCTGGCGGCGCGCCTGCAGCGCGAGTACCCGTTTGCCAGCCTGATCAGCCACGACGACGAGGGTGACCCCTTTGTCACGCACTTGCCACTGCATCTGGAAGAGCGCGCCGGGCAGTGGGTCTTGCTGGGCCACGTCTCCCGTGGCAACGCCCATGCGCGCTACCTGCAAGCGCGTCCGCGCGCGCTGGTCACGTTCCAGGGGCCGCACGCCTATCTGTCCCCCAAGGTCTATCCCGATCTGGTGCGGGTGCCCACCTGGAACTACCTGGCGCTGCACTGCAAGGTGAGTGCCACCCTGATTGACGACGCGACGGCCAAGGACCAACTGCTCAAAAAACTCATTGGCGACCACGAACCCGCTTACGCCGCGCAGTGGCGCGGTTTGGGCGAGGAATACGCCAGCAAAATGCTCTCAGCCATCGTGGCTTTTGAATTGGCCGTAACGCACTGGGAGTGCAAGCTCAAACTCAACCAACACCGCCCGGAGTCGCACCCGGCCATGCACCAGGGCTACCATGCAGGCAATGACCACGACCGCGCCCTTGGCGAGTGGATGGAGCGCCTGGCGATGGTTCCAAGCAAGGATGCGGCATGAGGTCGCTTTTTGGTCTGGTGGGGTTGGTGGTGGTGTTGGCCATCGTCGCGTTGGTTGCCAAAAGGCAGTTAAGCAGCGTGTCCGAGATCAAACTGCCCCCGGTGGCGGGAACCACCCCATCCGCAACAGACGCTTCAGCCCCACAAGGCAATGTGCAGCAGCAGGCCCAACAGCTACAGCAACAGTTCAAGGCCGCTGCCGAAGCCGCAAACCAGCAGGCCCGCCCCATGCAGGATGAAAAGTGAACGCCGAGTCCAGCGACGCCCGCTTCATGCAACTCGCCTTGGAACAAGCGCGGGCAGCCGCTTTGGCGGGGGAAGTGCCTGTGGGTGCTGTGGTGGTGAGGGACGGGCAGGTCGTTGCCACCGGACGCAACGTGCCCCTGGCTGACAACGACCCCACCGCCCACGCTGAAATAGTGGCCTTACGAGCCGCAGCGCAAGCGTTAGGCAACTACCGACTGGACGGCTGCCAACTGTTTGTCACGCTGGAGCCCTGCGCCATGTGCGCTGGAGCGATGTTGCACGCGCGGCTCGCGCGTGTGGTCTATGGCGCTGACGATCCCAAGACCGGTGCTGCTGGCTCGGTGCTGAACCTGTTTACACAAACCCAACTCAACCACCAGACCGAAGTGCAAGGTGGGGTTCTGGCCGAAGAATGCGGAGCCTTGTTGCAGGATTTTTTCGCGCAGCGGCGCATGCAGACCGAGCAACTGCGCAAGACCCAACACCCTTTGCGCGACGACGCGCTGCGCACGCCGGATGCATGCTTTTCCGATCTGCCCGGATACCCCTGGGAGCCGCATTACCGCAGCGACCTATCCGCGCTGGCGGGCCTGCGCATGCATTACCTCGACGTTGGCCCAAGCGATGCACGCCTGACCTACGTCTGCCTGCATGGCAACCCGGCCTGGAGCTACCTGTACCGCAAGATGATCCCGGTGTTCCTGGGAGCGGGAGCGCGCGTGCTTGCACCCGACCTGATCGGCTTTGGCAAGAGCGACAAGCCCAAGAAAGACAGCGCCCATACCTTTACCTGGCACCGACAGATGTTGCTGGAGTGGATTGAGGCGCTGGACTTGCGCCGCATTGTGCTGGTGGTGCAGGACTGGGGCGGCTTGCTTGGCCTGACCCTGCCCATGGCCAGCCCCGAGCGCTACTGCGGCCTGCTGGTGATGAACACCACCCTGGCCACGGGTGACGCGCCGCTATCGCCGGGGTTTGACGCCTGGGCCCAGATGTGCGCCAAAAATCCTGGCTTTGACATTGGCCGCCTGATGGCGCGCGGCAACCCGCACCTGAGCGCCGCCGAGTGCGCCGCCTACATGGCACCTTTTCCGGACGCAGGGCACCGGGCTGCCACCCGGGCTTTCCCGACGCTGGTGGCGCGCAACCCCAATGATGGCGGTGCCGCAATCGCCCGCGCTGCGCGCCACTTTTACCAAACGCAGTGGAAGGGCAAGACCTTCATGGCCATTGGCATGCAAGACCCCGTTCTGGGGCCGCAGGTGATGGAACAACTACGCCAGACTTTCCCCAACTGCCCACCGCCGCTGTGCCTGCCGCAAGCCGGACACTTTGTCCAAGAGCACGGCGAAACCATTGCCGAACAGGCCAGCGAGTATTTTCTGGCTTCATAAGAAGGCGCAGGGCAGGGCGCCGCGCCGCATAATCCGATCGTGAAAAAACATATCTACATTTACTCCCCATCGGGTGCCGTGCGCGACAAGGCAGCGTTCAAGCGCGGCGTGAAGTACCTCGAACAACGCGGCCATGCGGTTGAGGTGGACGCCAACGCGCTTAGCAGTTACCAGCGTTTTGCAGGTGATGACGCCACCCGGCTTGCGGCCATTGCGCGCGCGGCCGCCAGCGGTGCCGATGTAGCGCTGATTTCGCGCGGTGGCTATGGGCTCACGCGCATCCTGGCCGACATCAACTACCGCGCCGTGGCCAAGGCCATTGACCGGGGCACACAGTTTGTCGGCATCAGCGACTTCACCGCGTTTCAACTCGCACTGCTGGCCAAGACCGGGCACGCCACCTGGGCCGGTCCTGCCTTGTGCGAAGGCTTTGGTCCGGCCGAGGGGCCCGACGACATCATGGACGACTGCTTCCACGATTTGTTGCTAGGGCAGGGCGAGGGCAGTGGTTGGCGCGTGCCCACCGGCTCATCGGTGGAACTGGCGCGCACTCGCCGTGGAGTGGTGTGGGGCGGCAATCTGACCGTGCTCACCTCGCTGCTGGGGACGCCCTACTTTCCCGCCATTCGCGGCGGCATTCTGTTTCTGGAAGACATTGCCGAACACCCTTACCGCATCGAGCGCATGCTTACGCAACTGCTGCATGCGGGTGTGTTGGCGCGCCAGTCGGCGTTGCTCTTGGGGCAGTTCACCGAATACAAGCTCACCCCGCACGACAAGGGTTTCAAGTTGGAGTCGGTGGTGCAGTGGCTGCGCAGCCAACTCAAGATTCCGGTGCTCACCGGCTTGCCCTACGGCCACGTGCCAACCAAGGTCTTGCTGCCAGTTGGGCAGAAGGCCGAGCTAACGCTGCAGGGGCGTGAGGCGTTGCTTTATTGGGGCTAGGTCACTACGCCGCCGACAGACTTCGTCATCGCGAGCAACTTTCCCGTCATCGCGAGCGAAGCGCGGCGATCCATGGCTTGGAACTGCATGGATTGCCACAGGCCTTCGGCCTTCGCAATGACGACTTCGCGGCACCACCAGGCCGTGCCGATTCGTCATCGCGAGCAACTTTCCCGTCATCGCGAGCGAAGCGCGGCGATCCATGCCTTTGTGTCTGCCGATCAGCCCTTACGCGGCCAAGGGACTTGGGCGCGAGGACATGCCTTTGGGCAGGTAGCCGACGAACATATTGGTGATGGAAACCAGCTTTTGGCGTGCCGGGGATTCACCCTCGATGGTCGCCAGGGCCGTCAACACGTCGCCGCGCAGGTACCAGAGGTCGATCAGTTCATTGGCGTGGTTGATGCGCAATTCAACCGCCGGGTACGCCTCGGCGGCGGCAGCGCCCAAGCAGTCGCGCATCGCGTCGCGGATGTCCTCCATGGCTGCGTCCACCCGGTGAGCTCCGCTGGGCGGCGCATTCCCGATCAGGGATTGCATGCTGGTCATCCAGTTCGATGTATTCAGGCGCATGGGCAGTTCTCACAACAAACGGTTGGCAATTCAAGTTATGGGACTGAGTTTCCGATACCCTGGTTTGCGTCAAAGCGCGGAATTGGCTTGTGCATATGGCGCTTATCCGGGATTTGCCGCCAGGCCCCTTGGGCCTCGGGTGTGACTGGGGCACTTTGCCCTAAACTCTCTACCTGTCATTGATTTGGAACTATCGGGAATGGGTGTTCAAACCACGGTTGTTTTTACGGACTTGCACGGCAGCACAGCCGCCTTTGAGTCATTGGGCAACGTGCGGGCAACCGAGACCATTACCCAGATCACGAGTTGGATCGGACAGCAGTGCACTGCCCACGGCGGCAAGGTCGTCAAAACCCTGGGCGACGGCGTGCTGGCCATGTTTGGCGACGGCCAAAGCGCCGTTGCGGCGGTGGTTGAAATCCAGCGTTCGCATTTCAAGCGGCTGTTGCGCACCCCCGCCGGCCTGCACATGCCGATTCGCATTGGCGTGGCCAGCGGCGAAGTCGAGATTGTTGCCGGAGACTGTTACGGCGACGCGGTCAACGTCGCTTCTCGTTTGTGCGACATGAGCGGGCCGCACCAGATCTGGGCCAACGCTGCGGCGCTGGGCACGGTGCATGAGGCCAAGGGCGTCACGTTCCGCATCCTCGGGCCGATCAACATCCGGGGCCGTGCCGAACCGTGCACCGTGTACCAGATTGAGTGGCGCGAAGAAGAAACCACCGATTTTCTGACGATGCAGGGCGATCTGGATCCGGCGCTGGCAACCGGCGACGCCGACGCGCTCGGGCGCGAGATTGAGCTGACCTGGATGGGGTATTCCAAGCGTTTTCACTCGTTCGATTTGCCGGTACACATTGGCCGCGTGCGCAATGTCGAGTTTGTGGTGAACGATCCGCGCGTGTCGCGCACCCACGCCCGCATCGAGTGGCGCAACGGCAGCATCACCCTGGTGGACGTGAGCAGCTACGGCAGTTGGGTGCGGTTTGAAGGCGCTGCGGGCTCAGATGTGCTGCTGCGACGCGAAAAGTGCGTCCTGCACGGCAGTGGGGAACTGGCGCTGGGCGCATCCTTTGCCGACAGCACCGTGCCGACGGTGGCGTTTGTGGTCAAGTAGATAGACCTTGCTCTCCGTGGTATAGACTTAACATAATATACATCGTATGAAGTAAAGAGTTGAAACGACTCTAACGAAATTAAGGGGCATTTGGGGTTATTCGGGAGCTTGCCTGCAAGCGATTGGCACAGCTACATCAACGACTCTTGGAATCCCAACTACGTACAAAGGCAGCAATGATGGTCGCCGAGTCTGACCTGTCGGCCTGGGTGGCGAAGTCGTGGGCGCTCAGGCCCAGATCGTTCTTCACGGTGGGATCGGCCCCGGCTTCGAGCAACTGCTTGACCACGATGGCCGAGCCGTACATCGCGGCCATCATCAAAGGCGTGGAGCCATTGGGCGACGCGGCGTCGATGTAGGCATGGTGATCCAGCAGTAGTTGCACCACCGCGCTGTGGCCACCGGTGGCGGCGTAATGCAGTGGCGTCCAGCCGGGTTTGTTGACATCGGCGTCACGCGCGATCAGCCGCTGGCAGACCTCGGTCAGACCTTTCAGTGCGGCCAGCATCAGTGCGCTCTCGTCGGCTAAATTGCGCGCCTCCATCTGGGTTCCCGGCCAGGCCACCAGCACATCTACCACCTTTGGCGATGGCTCGGACAAGGCCAGCAGCAGTCCGGTTTGACCCTGGTCGTAGGCGGTATTGGCATCAAAACCGCGCCGCAAGAGCTGCACTATAGCGCCCGGGTCGTCCCGTTTGACGGCGCCCAGAAAGTCGTCATAGGAACCAGCAAAACAAAATGAATATCCAATGAAAACATATAGATATAGAACGTATCTAAAGTAATGCCTCATCATTAATCCGCACCAAAAAGACGCAAAAAATTGGCACTGGTGAGCTCTCCCATGTGCTCGGGCGTGGTTGCGCGAATCTGCGCCAACTGCTTGGCTACCAGGGGCACGAATGACGGCTCATTGGTCTTGCCACGGTGCGGAACCGGTGCCAGATAGGGGCTGTCGGTCTCGATCAACAGGCGGTCCGGCGGCACCCAGGCGGCCACATCGCGCAAGTCCTGCGCCGTCTTGAAGGTCAAAATGCCCGAAAAGGAAATGTAAAAACCCATATCCAGCGCAGCGCGGGCCACCTCCGCCGACTCGGTAAAGCAGTGAAACACGCCCCCTGCGCACCCTGCACTGCCGTCTTCGCCCTCCTCGCGCAGGATCGCCAGCGTGTCGGCCGCAGCGCTGCGGGTGTGTACCACCAGGGGCTTGTGCAGCACGCGCGCGGCGCGGATGTGGGTGCGAAAGCGCTCGCGCTGCCACTCCACGTCGGCAACACTGCGGCTCCCCAACCGGTAATAGTCCAGCCCGGTCTCACCGACCGCCAGCACCTTGGGCAGGGCACCGAGCCTAAGCAGATCATCCAAAGTGGGTTCGGTTACACCTTCATTGTCGGGGTGAACCCCCACGCTGGCCCACAAATTGGCGTGCTCCAGCGCCAGGCTGTGCACCCGGGGAAACTCTTCGAGCGTGGTGCAGATGCAAAGCGCGCGGCTAACCTGCGCTTGCGCCATGCGCTCCTGAAGCTGCGGCAATGCACCGGCAAGCTCGGGAAACGTCAAATGGCAATGGGAGTCGGTATACATCGCGCCGGGCAAAGGGCCCGCCCCGGGGAATCAAATCGTCTGGGTGGGCCGGTCGGACACCATCAGCGCGCCCAGAATTTCTTCAATCTTGGCCTTAAGGATGCGCGACTTGTCGTCTTTCGGGAACACAATGCCCACCCCTTGCGTGCGCCCGCCTGCGGCCTTGGCCGGTGTAACCCACGCCACCTTGCCAGCCACCGGGTAACGCTGCGGATCTTCCGGCAGCGACAGCAACACATACACGTCGTCGCGCAACGCGTACTCGCGCGAGGTGGGAATGAACACGCCGCCCTCGGTAAACACCGGAATATAGGCTGCGTGCAAGGCGGCCTTTTCCTTGATCGAGAGCTGGATCACGCTCGGGCGTGGGGTGGAAGAAGTAGTGCTCATGGAAAATCTCAGTCCCGCGAGTTTAGGGCCGATTGTGCCTGGGCCACAAGTGCTTCTTGTAACAAACCTGCATTGAAAGGGTGCTCTACCGTGCGCCGGGTGCGCGCCAGGGTCTGCGCCCAGGTGCTGAGCACCTGCACCGAAGCTTGTGACGCCAGCGCATTGCGCGGGAAAAAGCGAGGCTCAGCCCCGACACGGCAGGCCAGCAGGTCATGACAGAGCTTTTGCAGCGCGTCCACCAGCAGCGCCGGTGCCCAGTCCTTGAAAAATAGAACGTCGCCACGCGCTATCGCCCGTGGCAGGTCGGCCCATGCCGCAACGTCGGCACCGTCTTGAAACAAGCGCAATGCCTCTTGCGCGCACCCGGCGGCGCTTTGCAGCAAGGGCGCTGCCTGCGCGGCGGGCACGCCTTGCGCCTGCAGCCACTGCAAGCCCTGCTCAGGGGACGGCCACTGCATGCTGTACCCCTGGCAGCGGCTACGGATGGTGGGCAGCAACTGATGCGCCGACTCACTGGCCAGAACAAACCGGGCGTCACCGGGAGGCTCCTCCAGCGTCTTGAGCAAGGCGTTGGCGGTGATGGCGTTCATCTGCTCGGCCGGGTAGACCAGCACCACCTTGCCCCGGTTGCGCGAACTGGTACGCTGCGAAAATTCGATGGCATCGCGCATCGCATCGACCCGAATCTCGCGGCTGGGCTTGCGTTTCTTGTCATCGATCTCGGTTTGCGCCTTTTCCGATAACGGCCAGCCCAGCGCGAGCAGCGTGGTCTCGGGCATCAGTACGCACAGGTCGGCGTGGGTGTGGACCCCGATCGCATGGCAACTCGGACAGTGGCCGCAAGCGCCCTGCTCACTGCCTTGTTCGCACAGCCAGGCGCGGGCCAGTTCCAGCGCAAGTTCGTACTGCCCCAGGCCCGAGGGGCCGTACAGCAGCCAGGCGTGGCCGCGCTGGCGCAGCAGGTGCTGTGTTTGCGCACCGATCCAGGGTGGTAGCGTTGGCGCTGGCACAGCCTCGGTCATGGGAGCAGTGCCCGGTCACGCATGGCCTGCAGCACGTCGAGCCAGACCAATTCAGGCGACTGGTTGGCGTCGATGCGCGCAAAGCGCTTGGCATCAAAGGCCAGGCGCTTGGCGTAGCCCCAGGCGACCTTCTCGAAAAACGCCTGCGGCTGGGCTTCAAACTTGTCGGGTACACGCGCACCGGCCAGCCGCTTGGCCGCCACATCGGCGGGCAGGTCAAACCAGAAGGTCAGATCGGGTTGCAGCAAGCGCGTGCCACGGGCGCGTTCAGCGGTGCCCGGTTCGCTCTGCACCCAGCGCTCCAGCTCAGAAAGCGTATCCCAGTCAAACTCGCGCCCTCCCCCCTGGTAGGCAAAGGTGGCGTCGGTAAAGCGGTCGCACAAAACCACCTCACCACGCGCCAGCGCCGGGGCAATCACGCGCTGGATGTGGTCGCGCCGCGCGGCAAACACCAGCAGCGCCTCGGTCATGGCGTCCATCGGGTCGTTGAGCACCAGCGTGCGCAGTTGCTCGGCCAGGGGTGTGCCGCCGGGCTCGCGCGTTTGGGTCACCTCGCACCCACTCGCGCGCAGGGCCGCTGCCAGCGCATGGATATGCGTTGATTTGCCCGCGCCATCAATGCCTTCAAAACTGATGAATAGTCCCGCCATCGCCTTATTGTCCACGCTGGTATTTGTTGACTGCCCGGTTGTGTTCGTCCAGCGTACCACTGAACTGGCTGCTGCCGTCTCCCCGGGCAACGAAGTACAACGCCTTGGATGCCGCCGGTTGCACCGCCGCCAGCAACGCCGCCTTGCCCGGCATGGCGATTGGCGTGGGTGGCAAACCGTCGCGGGTGTAGGTGTTCCAGGGCGTATCACGCAGCAAGTCGGCCTTGCGCAGATTGCCGTCAAAGGCTTCGCCCATGCCGTAGATCACGGTAGGGTCGGTCTGCAGGCGCATGCCAATGCGCAACCGGTTGTTGAACACCGCCGAAATCAAAGCGCGATCGGCGCTTTGGCCGGTTTCTTTCTCGACGATGCTGGCCAGCGTGAGGGCCTGCTCGGGCGCGCGCAACGGGGTGGCGCTGGTGCGCTGCTCCCACGCAGCCGCCAACTGCTTGTCCATGGCGCGCAGGGCGCGTTGCAGCACGCGCAGGTCGCTGGAGCCTTTGGAATAGGTGTAGGTATCGGGGAAAAACCGGCCCTCGGGCAGCGTACCGGGTTTGCCCAGCCTTTCCATGAGCGCCGTGGGCGACAACCCCGCCGACTCGGGCTTGAGGTTTTCGGCCTTGCGCAAGGCGTCCTGCACCTGGCGGAAGGTCCAACCCTCCACCAGCGTGACGCCGCGCAGAGACTCTTCGCCGCGCACCAGCATGCGCAGCAAGCTGCGCGGTGTAGTGCCCGCCGTAACTTCGTAACTACCGGCCCGGATCAGGCGCGACTGTCCCGAGAACCGAAACCACCAGTACAACAGGCTGGCGTTGGTGGCAACGCCCGCTTGGGTTGCGTGGGTGGCGATGTCGCGCACGCTGGTGCCGGGTTCAACGGATAGGTCCACCGTGGCCTCGGCCAGATCAAGGGAAAGATTGATCCATGCGTATCCCGCACCGATCAAGGCGGCAGCGGCCAGCACAACAGCGAAAATAAAACGCACAGCCCCACAACCTCGGTGAAATCAAGGGACGAATCATAATTCAGGCTATCCACAGCGAAGGAATTCCACCGTGTCCGACAGTGCAACCAGCTCCAGTTTCAACGGCGTCGCCCCACTCACGCACCTCGGCGTGATCAGGGTGGAGGGCGAAGACGCGGCCAAATTCATCCACGGCCAGTTGACCCAGGACTTTTCGCTGCTGGGCCAGGACATGGCGCGGCTGGCGGCGTTTTGCAACGCCAAGGGCCGCATGCAGGCGAGCTTCATTGGCCTGAAGCGCCCCGATGGCGCCATTCTTCTGGTCTGCAGCAAGGACTTGCTTGCTGCCACGCTCAAACGGCTGTCGATGTTCGTGCTGCGCGCCAAGGCGCGCTTGAGCGACGCCAGCGCCCAGTACCAGCTCTACGGCGTGGCAGGCAGCGCCATGGATGCTG